>VEND01000134.1 GCA_009711765.1 Bacillota bacterium
ATAATAAAATTTATCTTCCATTAAGATTTATACTAGAAACTCTTAATTACAATATTAAATGGGATTCAAAGAATAATAAAGTTATAATAAAAAAGCAAGAAAAGATAACTTACCCTATAAAAGTAAAGAATGGTAATGAGGAATACATAATTAAAAAGGAACCTGAAAAAATAGTTTCCTTAGCTCCTGGAGTAACAGAAAAATTATATGCTTTAGGTGTTTTAGATAAAGTTAAAGGTAGAACACAATACTGTAATTATCCTAAGGAAGTAAAAAACATTACAAATATAGGGAGTCTTTATGAACCTAATCTAGAAACAATCATAGATATTAATCCTGATATTGTTATTGGTGAGACCCACTTTAAAGAGAAGCATTTAAATAAGTTAAATAGTGCTGGAATTAATACTGTTGCTAAATCAACAGCAACGGATATTGAAGGTGTATATGAATATATGATTGAATTAGGAGCGATAGTTAATAGAAATTATGAGGCAAGGGCTTTAGTTTCAAGTTTAAAAAGTAAAGCAACAAGGGCTGAATATATTTTAAAAGATATAAAAGAAAATGAAAAACCTAGTGTTTATTATGTAGTAGGCACAGGACAAAGTGGTGAGTATACAGCAGGGGGTAATACTTTCATATCATCTTTAATAAATTTAGCAGGTGGTAAAAATATTGCAAAGGATATAGATGGGTGGTCCTATAGTATTGAAAAGCTAGTAGATAATGATCCTGATATTATATTTGGAGCTAAGTATAATATAAATACAATGGTAAATGGTGAAAATTATCAATCCTTATCAGCAATAAGAAAAAATAAATATTATACTTTTGATAAAAACATTATTGAAAGAGCAGCTCCAAGGGCAATAAATCAAGGATTAAAGGAACTTATTGAAATATTTCATAATGATAAGGTTGATAAATTAAATTTCTAGATAGGAGATTTATATGAAAAGTAAAAGATTTATTTTTATTGTTATATTACTTATATCATTATTTTCTTTAATTTTAATATCAACGACTTTAGGAACGGTAAAGATTCCTATTAAAAATGTTTTAAAGATTATTTTATATAAACTAAACTTAGATATAGATATAAGTAATATAAAAGCATCAGATATATTTATTGTAACAAATATAAGACTACCTAGAATTATACTAGCAAGTTTAGTAGGAGCTATATTGTCTTTAGTAGGAACATCCTATCAGGCAATATTTAAAAATCCAATGGCTGATCCTTATGTAATGGGAGCTTCATCAGGGGCAGCCTTTGGAGCTACACTAGCTATATCAATAGGTATAGGTAGCGGTATTTTAGGTTTTGGAGTAACGAATTTACTTGCTTTTATTAGTGCTATGTTAACAACAGTAATTGTATATAATTTAGCTAAAGTAGGGAGTAAAATATCAACTACCTCTATTTTACTTGCAGGTATTGTTATGACAGCTTTTTTATCTTCTATTATATCTTTAATGATGATATTTAATCATGAAGAATTAGGAAAAATAGTTACATGGACTATGGGAAGTTTTAATGGGGCTAATTGGAATCAGATAATTTTAGTAACTATTCCAGTGTTAATAGGACTTATAGTTATTTTATCTTTTTCTAAAGAAATGAATGCCTTTGTTTTAGGAGAAGAAAATGCTCAAAGTTTAGGAGTAAATATTGAATTAATGAAAAAAACTATTTTAGTAATTTCTTCTTTCCTTGCAGCATGTGCAGTTTCTGTAAGTGGAATTATAGGTTTTGTTGGTTTGATAGTTCCACATTTATTTAGACTAATATTTGGCTCTAATCATAAGATATTATTACCTGTTTCAGTCCTAGGAGGAGCTATTTTTCTACTCATTTGTGATACATTAGCTAGAACAATATTAAATGGAATAGAAATACCTGTAGGAATTATAACATCTATATTTGGAGGTCCATTTTTCCTATATTTACTTAAACGGTCTAAGAAAAATAAGTTAATTTAAGGAGGAAAATAATGAGTTGTGTAATAGATGTTAAAGATTTACATTTTAAATATTACAATCAAGAGATATTAAATAATATAAATATTAAAGTAGAAAAAGGTTCCTTTGTAAGTATCTTAGGACCTAATGGTTCAGGAAAGACAACGTTATTAAAAAATATATGCAACTTTTTAAAACCTAATAATGGAACTATTTGTATAAAAGATAAAGAAGTTTTTAAATATAAAAATAAGGAACTAGCTAAGAATGTTGCTGTTGTACATCAAAATAATGATGTTAATTTTGACTTTTCAATCTATGATATAGTATTGATGGGTAGGTTACCCTATCAAAAAAAATTTAAGAGTGAATCAAAGAAAGACCATGAAATAGTTAAAAAAAATATGAAAAAAACAGAAATCTGGAAGTTTAAAGATAAGAGCATACATGAAATAAGCGGTGGTGAAAGACAAAGGGTAATGATAGCTCGAGCGTTATCTCAACAACCGGATATACTTTTATTAGATGAGCCTATATCGGCACTAGATATTAAACATCAAATGAGTATATTAAGTTTATGCAAAGACTTAGTTAAAGATAAGGATATTTCTATAATAACAACTTTACATGATATAAATTTAGCAGCTAGGTTTAGTGATTTAATTATTTTATTAGATTCTGGAGAAATAAAATCCTTTGATATTCCAAAAAAGGTTTTGACAGCTGAGAATATAGAAAGTGTATATGGGGTTAAGGTTGACTTATACCTAAAGGATAAAAATATTCCCTATATTATTCCTAAAGCAATTTAAGGAGGTTTTTAAATGTCAACTATTTTGATAACTGGAGGAGCTAGAAGTGGTAAAAGTACTTATGCTGAGAAAATAACTGCTAAAATGGGTAAAGAAATAGTTTATATAGCAACTTCAATACCCTTTGATGAAGGTATGAAAGATAGGATAAAAAAACATAGAGAATCTAGACCTAAAGAGTGGTCTACTATTGAAATATATAAAGATTTTAAGAAACTTTTAAATAATTATAGTTTTATAAATTCTGATACAGTTCTTTTAGATTGTATAACCGTTATGATCTCTAATTTATTGATGGATTCTAATATTGATTTTGATAAGGCATCTAGTGATGATATAGATAAATTAGAAGAGAGTGTTTTTAAAGAAGTTAAAGAGCTTTTAAAAGTAATTAATAATAAAAATCTAATACTAGTTACTAATGAAGTAGGGATGGGGTTAGTACCTCATTATAAGCTAGGAAGCATATTTAGAGATATTCAAGGGAGAGTAAATCAATATTTAGCTAAAAAAGCAGATGATGTTTATTTAGCTGTATCAGGCATTCCAATGAAAGTGAAGTGATTTTTATGAAAAGTTTTCTTATGATGTTAACATTTCTTACAAGAATACCAATTAAAATAAATTTTGAATATAAAAAAAAGGATTTCTTAAAAGGAATATACTTTATTCCACTTATAGGCTTAATTATCGGTGTTTTCTTTTTTCTTTTATCTAAATTAGAATTTTTTCTAGATAAGCCAGTGTTAGCTATAATAATTTGGATTTTTTATATATGGATAACAGGAGGTCTACATATAGATGGTTTAGCAGATACCATAGATGGGATTTTTAGTAATCGTAAAAAGGAAAGAATACTTGAAATAATGAGAGATAGTAAAATAGGTGCATTTGGAGTAATTTCTATAATTTTGTTACTTAGTTTAAATGTTTTACTTACATATTATATTAATCTTAAATATTTATTATTAGTTCCCATAATAGGACGAAGTTCCATGCTTATAGCATGCTCTATAAGTAATTATGCAAGGAAAGGCCCTGGTATGGGAAAGGATATAATAGAAAACTGTGGTTTTAAAAAGTTAATATTAGGTGTAATATTTCCTATATTACTAGTAATTATATTAAATTATAATTATGATTTAATATTGCTTATGCTACTAACAAATATATTTGTATTATTAATAACTAAACATATTAAAGGTATAATCGATGGAATAACTGGAGATACAATTGGCTTTATAATTGAAATAAGTCAAACAATTTTTATGTTTTCTTTATATATAAATTCTTTAATTTAAAGGGGAATAATATGAAATTAATACTTATAAGACACGTCGAAACAATTGCTAATTATCAAAAGAAATATATTGGTAGTACTAAAAGTGATTATACTAATAGGGGTAAGAAACAAATAATAAAAATTTTAAAAAGTATTGGAAATGAAAAAGTCGATAAAATATATTCAAGTCCATTACCTAGAGCATTACAAATATCAAAGAAAATATCAAATAAGTTATATAAGGATATAGAAATTGAAAATGCACTTAAAGAGTTAAATTTTGGTGTTTTTGAAAATAAGACTTATAAAGAAGTAAAAGTAGAGTACGAAGATGAGTGGAATGAATGGATTAATGATTATATAAATTATAAAATACCTAAGGGTGAAAGTTTAAAAGAGGTATATAAAAGAGTTTCAAGTTTTATTGACTCTTTAAAAGAATCTAATAAGACTTTTCTTTTAGTAACACATGGAGGTATAATACAGACAATTTTGACATATTTACTAGATTTAAATATTAATGATAGATGGCATTTTAAAATACCACCTGGTTCTATAGTTGAAATAGAATATAAAGATAATTATGGTATATTAACTAAATTAATGACTAATAAAATAATAGATTAGGGGTTTTAATGTGGATAGGATAATGATTGCAGGCGAAGCTAGTAATGTAGGAAAAACTACAATTAGTCTAGGAATTATGGCAGCCTTAACAAAAAGAAATTTAAAGGTTCAACCCTTTAAAGTAGGGCCTGATTATATTGATCCAAGTTTTCATAGATTTGTTAGTAATAATATATCTTTTAATCTAGATAGTTGGCTATTATCAGAGGATACAATAAAATATTTATTTAGACGTAATGCTAAAGATAAGGATATTTCAGTTATAGAAGGCGTTATGGGTCTTTATGATGGCTTTGGTGTGGATAAGGATAATGGAAGTTCAGCCCATATGTCTAAAATTTTAAAAACACCGGTGATTCTTGTTATAGATGCCAAAGGAATGGCTTCAAGCGTAGCAGCTAAAGTCCTTGGCTATAAGCTTTATGATAAAGAGGTAAATATAAGGGGAATAATTTTAAATAAAGTATCATCTAAAGGTCATTATGACTTACTTAAAGAGGTTATAGAAAAAGATGTTAAAATACCTTGTGTAGGTTATTTACCCTTTAATAAAGAAGAAACTCTAAATAGTAGGCATTTAGGATTAGTACCAGCTGAAGAGGTAGATAATTTAAAACTTAAAGTTAATAGCTTAGTTAAAAAAATAGAAAAATATATTGATTTAGAAAAAGTAATAAAAATTTCTAAAAGTAAAGAAAAGCTAGAAAAAATTAATAATCCTATTAAATTAAAAGGATATGGAGACGGAGTAAAAATAGCAGTAGCAAAGGATAAGGCCTTTAGTTTTTATTATGAAGATAATTTAAAGCTACTAAATGAGATAGGGGTTAAATTAAAGACATTTAGTCCATTGAAGGATAAATCCTTACCAAAAGATATTGATGGATTATACATAGGAGGAGGATTTCCTGAAGTATTTAGTAAGGAACTTGAAAAAAATAAAGAATTTAGAGTTAATTTAAAAAAGCGTTTAGAAGATGGGTTACCAGCTTATGCTGAATGTGGCGGTTTAATGTATCTTACTAAAGGTATAAAAAAACTAGATGGAACCTTTAATAAAACAGTAGGCTATTTTGATACTATAAGTTTAATGACTAAGAAATTACAACGTTTTGGTTATGTTGATGTTAAAGTACCTAATTTGGGAATAAAAATAAAAGCCCATGAATTTCATCATTCAAAGCTAAAAGAAAATAATAAATTAAATTATATCTATAATGTTTATAAAAAAAGAAATGGAAAGATAAAAAAAGAATGGAAGTGTGGTTTAAGTAAACAAAATGTATTAGCAGCTTATCCCCATATTCACTTTTATTCTAACCCAGATTTTTTAAAAATACTGATAGCTAAATGTAAAGAATATAAATTAGGAGATGAAAAAAATGAAAATGAGTAAAACATTAAATTTAAGTAAAACAAGTAAATTAACTTATTCAGGAATGTTAATAGCACTTTCAGCTGTGGGAGCTTTAATAAAAATAAATGGAAGTATTGCCTTTGATTCAATGCCAGGATTCTTTGCAGCACTTTTTTTAGGGCCAGCTACAGGGGCTATAGTGGCAGGATTAGGACATTTACTAAGTGCTTTAACAAGTGGCTTTCCTTTAACAATGCCTATGCATATTATTGTGACATTTGAAATGTGTATATTTGCTTATACTTTTGGTATAGCTTATAGAAAAACAAATGGTTTCTTTGCTTGTTTAATTGGAATTATTCTAAATGGTCCGATTGCTGCTTTAGTATCAGTACCTACTTCTATTTTTTTAGGATTACCTTTAATGGGATGGAAATTATTTTATGTGATTATACTCCCGCTTACAGTAGCATCTATATTAAATGTTATACTTGCCTTTTTAGTGTTTGAAATTTTAAATAAAAGGATGGGTTAAATGAAACTAAAAAAATTTAGAGATTTATCTTTAGTATCTATAGATGATGATAAATTATTAGTAATTGCATGTGATTCAAGTGGAGCTATAGGTAATAAAGAAAAAGATGTAGTTAAAGTAGATCCTAGTATTATAGGATATTTTACTTGTCATGTTTCATTATGTGAAATATTAGCTGTAGGGGCAAAACCTATATCTATTGTAAATACTCTTTCTGTAGAAATGAATAATACAGGCAAAAAAATTATTAGTGGAATAAAAAAAGCTTTAAAACAAACAGAGATAGCAGAAGATATTATTGTAACAGGTAGTACAGAGGAAAATTTTGAAGTTTGCCAAACTGGAATGGGGATAACTGCTATAGGAGCTGTAGATAAAAATAAATTTAATAAAGTTAAAGCTAAAAAAGATGAGTTAATTATAGTAGCAGGACTCCCTAAAGTAGGAAATGAAGTTGATATAAATGATAGAGATTTATTAACGATTAAAAAAATATTACAATTAAGAGAAAACCCCTATGTAAGTGAGATACTTCCTGTGGGTTCTAAGGGAATATTATATGAATTAAATGAATTAGCAAGGACAAATAATTTAAAATATATACTAGAAGATAAAATAAATTTAGATTTAAAAAAATCAGCTGGACCTGCTACGTGTGCTTTACTTACTGTTAACAAAAATGGATATGATAAATTGAAAAATACTATAGACATACCGCTAAATATTATTGGGAGTTTTTAATGTATGATAAAGGCTAAATGCCCTGGTTCCTGTGGAGAACTTTTGCAAGGGTTAATACTAGGGGGAGAAAAACTTATATCATATCCAATAGACCGTTATAGTGTTGTTACATTAACAGAGAATGAAAATAGAACTTCTAACTATCCTAAAGCATATAAAATGCTTGAGAGAGTATTTTCCTATTATGGGTATGAGAAAAAAGAAAGTTACAATGTATCTTTAAATATATCTTCAAAAATACCAAAAGCTAAGGGAATGGCCAGTAGCACTTCTGATTTAGCAGCAACAGCTTTAGTTTCAGCTAAATATTTAGGTAGAGAAATATCAGAATATGAGATAGCAAAACTATGTACTGATATTGAACCTACAGATAGTATTGTATTTTCTAAGATAACACTATTTGACCATATTAATGGAAATTTCAAAAAAAAATTAGGTAAGTTTCCTAACTGTAACATATTACTTTTAGAAGGCAAAAATGAAATTAATACTTTAGATTTTCATAAAATAAATAGATATAAAAAGTTAAAAAATCACGAAGCTAAACTAAATAAAGCTTTTATACACATAAAAAAAGGAATTGAAAATAAAGATTTAAATGAAATAGGGAAAGCCTCTATTATAAGTGCACTTAGCAATCAAGAAATACTTTATAAAAAGGGGTTAGATTATATAATAGATCTATCGGTTAAATTAGGGGCCTATGGTGTAAATATAGCCCATAGTGGAACAGTTATAGGAATACTTTATGATGAAGATAGGTTTGATAAGTATAAATTTATAAATATAATAGAAAAGAAATCCTTTAAAGGATTATATAATATTTCAGAACAAAAAATTGTAAGGGGAGGAGCTTATATAATAGATTAAAAAATAAGCTATCCTCTTATTTTTATTTTAAAAGGTATTTGACATGGCTATGAGTATAAGTCTTTAATTTAGCTTTATAGCCTTTTTAGAACTAATAAGGAGCAATTCTACTTAAATACTATTTAAAAAGAAATAAAGATAAATACATCTTGTTAGAATGGGTGTAAAAGGCCCTTGAAGTGGTTATATATATGTAAAATAAAAGGAAAGCCTATTGACGGCCTTCCTTTATATATTAGAAATTTATAATATTTGTTTTTAAGTCATAAATATGAAAATCTAGTGCTAGATTGTCAGTAACGATTTTACATTGTAAACTTTCATTATCGTTAATTACTTTTTTAAAATGTTTAAAGTTTTCATCAGAGATTAAAAAGTCTCCTTTATTATTGGGTTTATTAGTTACAATAGCTGACTTATTAGTTGCTTGACAGTTAATCTTAACCCCATCATCTGTTAATTCTGAGATGCCTAAAATATTTTTGATATCTCCTATTACTTTACCATTTAAAATAATACCGTTACTTAATAATAAATAACCTTTCATATTGTTAACCTCCTCTTATTTTTGCCTCACAGGACAAAGTTAATAAAAGTAAATTTGATATTTACTTTAGTACATTATAACATAATTCTTTAAAATTATAAAATATTTTCATAAGTTAGAGTTTCCCCATTTTTTTGAGAGTAGATGAAAAGTTTGTTGTGGATAAGTAAAATAGGAGTAATACCTTTATTAACAGATTTGATTTTTTTGCATAAAAATAAGCAAAATAGCCCATTGTT
>VEND01000018.1 GCA_009711765.1 Bacillota bacterium
ATTAAGGTTCTGTCAAAGGACCTAAAAAGTATACTACCTGGATTTTGACAGGTTCTTATAATACTTATATAATTTTAAATCTTCCCAAAGCTCCCTGGGGATTCTATGCCCTTTTTTACGCTTAAACTTAAATAAAATTTGACTTTAGAGTACCAATTTTGCTAATCTTAAAATAAATACAATTTTTAAAATTATTTTTTGGTGTTTATTTACCATTTATTGGATGTTTTCATTCTTTATTTAACGGAATCGTCATTAGTATTTTCTTAGTTCAAGTTCTTTGTATAATGTAAAACCATCTTTAGTTTTGGTTGATAATTTATTATTTAAAATATAATTTAACATTTTATTCCCTCCTTATTTTTTCTTTCTTTATTTCTAATCTCTTTTTTAGATTTTGATAATAAACTAGCACTAAATATAATTTTCATAACTATATATTCCTTAATTCTAAGTTTATATATTCTTCTAAACCTTTATCAGGGTTTGATAATAAATCAATATTAAATAAATTTTTAAACATACCTAAAACCTCCTTAACTCAAGTTTTTTATACTCGTGATAACCAATATCTTTCTTTAAAAATAAATTTGATTCTAATAAATAACAAAACATATTTACACCTCCAAGTTGATTAAAATTCAACAAGCGAATTCTTTTTTGTTTCCTTCTTTAATTATATTGTAAACTATAATTCAACTAATGTCAATAGTTTTTTTGATATTTTTTAAAAAAAAGTGAAAAAAAATCAACTTGATACCATTTAAACCATAAACGGTTGATAAATAATGCTACATAACACAGAACTTTTAGTGTAATATGGTGAATATATGGAAACTGTAGATAGAGGAATGGGAAGATTTATAAAAAAATTTAAGTAAAAGTTTTTAGAAAATCTAAACTACTTTCTGAAAAATATTCTAGAGTATTAGAGCTTTATGGTTAAATAAATAATAGTAAATAAAAAGTAATTTTTCTTTAAGTATTTACATAATAAATAGGTAGGATCAATTCTGATATGTAGAGTAATATATGGGGGGATGAAATGGGGGAAAAGGAATTAATTAATAGAACCATAGATGTTATTTTAAATCATGAGCATATTAAAAATAATTGTAATACACCTATGAATGTTAATACCATGATAAAATACCTAAAGAAAAAATCTAAAGTAACAACAGATAGGAATTTACTTATGCATATAATAGAAAATCATTTATCTGATAGACTTTATATTATTAAAGGGAACAGATTAAAAATAGCTTGTAAAGGGTCAAAAAATAGATATAGAAGGAAAACAGAAAATAATGATAAATGTAAAATTGATTTTTCACTCAGCAAGATTAAACCTAAAATAGATAAAATGATAATATTAAATAGTGGTAGTAAAAAATGTCCTTGTTGTAGAGATGGTTTAATATTATTAAAAGTGGATTTAGCTATCTATATATGTAAATTATATAGAAATGAAAATGTCAATGGATATATAACAATAGACTCTTTATATTGTAAAAGATGTAAAAACTTCTATATTTACAATGAGAAATTTCAAAAATTAAAGAAGGCCAGGGAAATAGTGCAATGTGTCTATACTAGAAAACCTAAACACATAAATATTTTTAATGAGTTCGACATTATTAAAGATATAAAGGGATATAAACCAGAAGAATTCGACCATTCTAAAAACTCAAACAAATACAATGTACATTTGTTTCCAGATTATGAATTTGGAGAGGGAGGTAGAACTTAAATTAAAAATCCCATTCGCATTAGGGAAGTTTAAGTATATTAATATATGAATGATATATACTTAGAAATCTTAGAAGGGGAAATATTTAAAAGAATTATTAGTATTAGATACTCTAATCTATTATACTAGAAATAATAAGAAAAGGGACTCCCTTTTCTTATTATTTTAAAAATTATTTTGACACAGTCTTTTTTATTCTTTTGATATCTCAACGTCTACATTAAGATTTGGAATTAAAAACTTATCTAAATCATCTATAGAAATTTCTATTGGTATTATAGTTTCTCCGTTATTTTTTACTGCCATTCCTAATATTCTAGTTACTTTACCATGATATTCTTTTTCGTTATCCGCTAGAGGAATTATTTTCACATCTGCCCCTACCTTAACATCTTTGATAAATTCTTCAGGAATATCTGCTTTTACATACATATTATCAAGATTCATAATACTTAGTAGCTTTAATTTAGCACTAACATAGTCACCTTCTTTATATTTTATTTCTGTGATTATACCGTTTTGAAGCTTTGAAATAATTTTATTCTTATCTAAAGAAGTATTATTAGATAATTTATTTTCCATTGAATCAACTTCATTTTTAAGTGTTGTTATTTCACTCTTTTGTTTTATATATTCCTGATTTTTATTATATATAAGGCTTTCTAGAGAAATTAAAATATCTCTAAAAGCATTCTTTTTTTCTTCTAAAGACTTTTTAAAGGAGTCATATTTTTGCTGTGATATTGCACCAGTAGATAAAAGTTTTTTAGATTTAATAAGTTCTTTTGTATCCTTTTTATAAGAATTACTTAAGTTTATAAGGTCATTTAGGATTTGTTTAATCTGTGGACTGCTCTTTTTATCAACTTTATTTATTAACTCTTTTATTTGATCTTCATTAACTGAATGGATCATATCTTTATTTGGGAGTTTATTTAATATTTTCTCAACATCATTAGAGGTTTTTAATATTTTATCAAGCTCTATAGAATAGATATCTATCAAATCCTGTTTATATTTTATTTCGTCTTTAATTTTATCTAGATTTAAAGTTACTAAAACATCTCCATTTTTTACCCTTTGACCATTTACCACATGAATATCTTTAACTAATGCTGGAAAATTAAGAGTTATATTTTTAATATCCTTTACTTTGATTACTCCAAAAGCTTCAATTATATCTTCCTTAACAGGAGGTTTTGCATTTACCTTATTTACATTTGTTTCTTTTTTCTTATTGCACCCAAAAGTAATTGTTGTAATTAATATGATACTTATAATACAAATTAACTTTAAATATTTTTTCATCTTCTACACACCTTTCCATCCTTAACTCTAATAATCTTAGTCCCATATTCTGCTGAATCTTCAGAATGGGTTACTTGTATAATAGTTTTATTTTTTTCTTTATTTATATTTTGAAATAGTTTCATAATATCAGTTCCTGTTTTACTATCTAAATTACCTATAGGTTCATCTGCAAGTATAATCTCAGGCTCATTTATTAGGGCTCTTGCTATGGCTACTCTTTGCTGTTGGCCTCCTGATAATTCCCTAGGAGTATGATGGCTTCTATTAGATAATCCAACAATTTCTAAAGTTTCTTTAAGTTTATTTTTGTAGGATTTCATTTTTTTTCCGTCTAAAAGAATAGGAAGCATCACATTTTCTTCTACATTTAAATTTGGGATAAGATTATAAAACTGAAATACAAAGCCAACATCCCTTCTTCTCATTATACTTTGGTGTTTATCCTTCATTACAGATAATTCCTTGCCATTAATTTTTATACTTCCTTGAGTAGGCTTATCTAAACCACCTAATAGATATAACATAGTACTTTTCCCAGAACCTGAGGGTCCCATTATTGAAATGAATTCTCCTTTATCTACTTTTAGATTGATATCTTTTAAAACTTCAACTTTGACTTCACCCATTTTATAGGTTTTATATAAATTATCAACTTCTATTATATTTTCCATGTAATTCCCCCTATTCATATTTAATAGATTCTATAATATTTAATTTAGAAGATTTTAGCGCAGGGCTAATAGATGCAATTACAGAAATAATAACGCAACCAATTAATGCTTTAACAAACATATCCCATGAAAAATGCATCGGTATGGCTAAGTTGAGAGCTTTTAATATATACTCGACAATAAATATAAAAAGCCAACCACCTATACAGCCAACTACTCCACCGATTAAACCTCCAGTTATAGCTTCTATAAAAAGCATTTTAATTGATTGTAACTTATTCATACCAATAGATTTATATATGGCTATAGACCTTTTTCTACTAATAAAACTAACTATAAAGTTATTTAATATTCCAAATACTCCAATTATCATTGCAAGTACTGAGAATCCTTTTAAAAGTATAAAGATTTGAGCATTATTTTTTTCTTCTTTCCTTTGTAATTCATCCATTATTATAACTTCATTATTTTTTCCTCTGAATTTATCTTTAATATCACTTTTAATTCTTTTAGGCTTTTTATTTGTTTTTACATATATATCTTGATAATATTTAATTTCCATATCTCTTTTTAAATATCTATCAGAAACATAGGAAACATTTCCAGTCCTCATTATTGTATTAACAAATCCAATTACTTTATAAGGTTTATCTCCCCTTTTCATATCAAGGGTTATAATATCTCCTTTTTTCAAGCTAAACTTATCTTTTAATATTGTAGATAATATTATATTTCTACCATCATCTAATTTATCCATTAACTTATCCATATCTCCTAATAAATTAAAATCACAATAATCAAAGTATTCTTTACTGCTTATACCAAAAAGTGACCATATTCTATCTTCCTTTTCTAAAATTTTTATATCTCTTGCTTCATAAACACCAAAGATACTAGAAACTCCATTTATAGCTCTTAGTCTTTGTTCTATAGTTCTATCTAATTTTGATTGTATAAACATAATTTCATAATTAAGATCGTCATAGATATTTATAATTTCTTTAGAAACACTAAAACTTACAGTATTAATCATTAATATACTTGCTATTCCTATGGTTAAAAGGCTAATATTATTTATTATACTTTTATTATCCCTTAGATTTTTAGCTGCTAATATACCGATATTACCAAAGATAAAAATATATATTCTTTCAAATAATAATATAAAAATTTTAGTGATATAGGGTATTAATAAAATTATTGAAAGACCTACTGAAAGTATGCATAGGCTATCTATGATAATTCCTATGTTTTTTGGTACATATATAGGAAGTGTTATAGAAAGTGTCAATAATATTAAACCGATAATAGGTCTTAATATACCATTTTTTGTTTTTCTTTGGATATTATTTAAGACTATATCCTTTACAGGTATTTTAGATACTTTAATAATTGGTATAAGAGAGCTTATAAAAGATAAAATAACTGCTCCGCCAAAGGCTGATATAAGATACCACATACTATAAACCATCTCAACTTCCATCTTAGTCCCGGTAAATGCATTAGTAGACATAACATTCATCATAATATAAAGGATTCCAAAACCTAGAATACAACCTGTTATTCCACCAACGATACCATAAACTAAACTTTCACCTAAAAGAAGTAAATCGGTCATTTTCTTAGTAGCGCCAATACTTTTAAATGTTCCAATAATAGGAAGTCTTTCCATAGAGATAACCATAAATGATGAATAAATAATAAATATACTAATAAAAATGACTATAATAAGCATAAGCATAAAGGTCGTTGTAATACTTTTAGTAAACTCTGAAATATCTGATTTAGTTATTGTTTTTTCTACTGTGTATCTACTATAATCCTTTGATAAAGCATTTATGCTTTTTTCTACATTGACACCTTCCTTTGTTTTTAAATAAATTTTTGTTATTTGTCCCCTTACTCCATATATGGATTCTAATGTATCTCTAGGAACAACAGTAGTTAAAGTGTCTCCTTCAGGTCTAAATAGACCTCTTGGTATTGCAATAGACCATATGGTAAATCTTTGTCTTTTTCCATTTATTTTAATATCAATTGTATCCCCTAAATTAACCCCATATTTATTTGCTACATCTGCTCCTATTATAATTTTTTTCCATTAAAGGATTTTAAGTCGTATCCTTCTTTTATTTTTATTGGATTCATTTTTTCTAAATCTTTTAAAATATAACCTTTTAAATCAACTTTAACGTTTTCATCTTTAGATATCTTATATAAACCATTTCCATTTAATGTAGCAATTATATATTCCATGTTTTCATTATGTTTTTTAGCTTTATTTGTTCTAAAAAATGATGATGGTGAATCCTTATTAGGATATATCATGATTTCTGAACTACCAAAGTTTTTCATCAATTGTTTAGCATACATTTCCGTTACTGTATCTGAAATTGCCATGGATGCAAAGAATAATCCAGTGGAAATTGTAATAGAAAAAAGTATTAAAAATGTTCTCATTTTATTTTCTTTAATATTACGAAAAAGGAATTTAATAATAATTGACATAAAAATCTCTCCTAAAATTATATTAATTTGTATTTTTTTACTTCTATATCTATACTACGAGACAAAATTAAAATTGTCTGAAAAATAAATATTAAGAAAAATTAATTAAAATAAGGGGAATATCAATGGAGGAGAGTAGGTTATAAAGTAGAAGATTTATAGAAAGTCATATATATAATAAAATATCAATTCTTATATTTGATTTTTACCAATTTTTAATTCTTAAATACAATGAAGAAACATATCCATCTAATACATCTATGCAACCTAAAGTTAAGCTAGATACTAAAGTAGATGGTATAGCTATTATTTCTAATGATATTACTTAGTAAAAAATTAAAGGGGATGGGATAAATGGAAGTTAAAAAGTTAAAAAAGGATAGAATTAAAGATTTTATAAAACATTGTAAAAAACATAGAAATGAGGTTGATGAGTCTTTTTTATACGATGAAGATTTAAAAGATTTTAAACCTAATGATGAAAATCCTACTTATATTGTTACTGATGAATTAGGAGATATTAAAGCTACAGCTTCACTTATTATAGATGATTATCACAAAAGTGGTAAAAGGGCTCGTTTTAGAATATTTCATTCTGAGTTTAATGATATTTCTTATTATGATATGTTATTAAAGGCTATTTTAAAACATAGAGAAGGACTAGATAATTATTTTATATTTATACCAATGACAAATAAGAAGTTAAATGGTATTATAAAAGAAATGAAATTTAATGTTGAAAGATATTCTTTCTTACTTATGAGAAAAGATTTAGATGTTTCTAAATATAGTTTTCCTAAAGATTATAAAATTAGAGCTTTTAGACCGGGGCTTGATGAAGAAATTTATTGTGAAATTAGAAATAAAGCCTTTAAAAATCTTAAAGGAAATGACACACCTATTACACCTAAAATGGTTAAAAAGATAACTGAGGATAAGGATTATATAGAAGGTGGGTTAATGATTCTTTTACATAAGGATAAACCTGTAGGTTTAATTAGATTAGCTGATGATGAGTATGAAAATGAACCTATGATTAACATAGGACCCTTTGCAATAATACCAGAGTATCAAAATAAAGGTCTAGGAAGAAATCTATTAAGAGCTTCACTTAAATTTGCAAAGGAAAAATCATATGAAAAAACAATACTTTGTGTTAATGGTGAAAATGAGAGGGCTAAGGCTTTATACATTCAAGAAGGTTTTAAACAAGTTGAAGGTGTAATATGTTATAAGTATGATTTAAAAAATCTTAAATAATAAACACTAGAAAATAAAATGTTAGTTATAATATTTGTTTAAACCATTTAACATTGTTTAAAAAATAAGCATTAAGAAAATTAATAAAAAAAGAGGAGTTTATAAAGGATAATAGATATAAAATTAGAAGACTTACATAGAGGTGTTTACTTAACTGAAATAAAGGATATATTTTATATTTAATTTTCACCATTTTTTTACTTAAGGACACATATAGGAGAGTATTAAATGAATGTAAATATACTAAAGCGGATTATAAATATTAATGTAATTAGTTTTTTCTTTGGTTGGGTAATAATATTATTTTTAGGTTCAGATAAGCCACCACCAATGGGTTTTATATGGATTGTATTATTAATTTTACTTCTTGATATTATTCAGTATTTTTATTTAAAAAAGTTTTTACCTAAACTTAAGAATAAAAGTAAAGGTTTATTTATAAAGAACTTACTTTTTTTCTTAGTAGGAGGAATAGTTGTAAGCTTATTAACAATCTTTATAGATTTAAAATTATTTTTTAATATGGGATTTATTAATGTTTTAATTTGGGTATTTATAATCATCACAGTAGGGATATTATATGGGATTTGTTTTTACATATTTAATACCATACTTATAAACTTTATAAGTGAAAATTAAGCTAAAAAGTAAAATAACAATACTCAATTATTTTTTAAAAGATATATTAAAGCTTTAGAAAAGACTTAGATAATTATTTATTAAATTATGGAGGAATTAAAATGAAAAAAATTTTAATAGTGATAGCAGTTATATTGATGGTATCCTTAGTAGGTTGTAATAAAGGAAATAAAGAAATAAAAGAAGATAATTTAAATGAAGAAGATTTAATTAAATTTGAAAACACTGATGAACTTGATTTTTCTCAAGTTTCTTATGTTATATCAGAAACTAAGAAAGATGAAAATTTAGAAGAGGCTATACTTAAAAAATATAAATTAAAAGAAGGTGAAGTGGAATTTGAATATTACTATAACAAAATAGATATAAATGGAGATGATAAAGAGGAAACTTTTGTTCTTGTTTAAGAAAGTATAAAATTTTTTGATATAATAGAGTAGGTGAAAGTCAGATGATGTCTATACCACAGAATTTATGCAAACTATTTACAGTAAAAATATGGTTGCGCTTAAGGAGGTAACTATG
>VEND01000164.1 GCA_009711765.1 Bacillota bacterium
AAAGTACTGATAGTGTAAAAAAGGCAGCTTAATTTTCTAAAATTATTATTTTGTAAGTAAGGCTAAGTTAAGATAACTATATATATTCATAGGAAACCTCCTAAGGTAGAATCTTTAGGAGGTTTATATTTTATATAGGTTTTGGTTTTGCTTTTGTATTATTTTTAATACTTCCCTTAGTAAACCACCAAATAGCAAATGAAATGTGGACTATAATGTTTATTATTCCCCATATAGAGACTACATTTTCATTAGCCCATGCAGATGAGTCCATAATAGGTGTAAATATATCATAAGTTGCCCTTATGAGTAAATGAAAGGCTAGGGTATAAACCCGTGCACTTAACCATAGGTCTGATCGACCCTTTATTATAGAAACTATTTCGGGTACTAAAAGTATACATATTGAACTTGCTAAATATCCTGGATTTTCAGCATATACAAAACATGCATTCCAAGTTGTATATAAAAAACACCACATCAACGGAAAGTCTGCTATTAAATCACCGTAAGAGCCACTTATTCTCCAGGATTTTTTTGGAAGTGGTATTGTTATACATAATAAAAATCCTGATATAGCATTGAAGTAATTACCCAGTGCTAAATCCTTTAAAGATGCTTCAATAATGTTAAGGCTTAATACTATATATAAAATATATAATGGCCATTCTTTTCTTAAAAACTCCCACCCTTCATTTTTTGAACGGTTACTTAAACGTACTAGATTAGTAAAACAAGTCGGTATTAAAACTATTAATGTTTTTCCCCATCTAAACCAACCATCAAGATTATTAAGCCATAATGGGAATGTAAATATTGCTAGTATGAAAAAGACTGTTGCTCCTTTTAAATATTTCCTTGATAGTTCATGTACCACATATAATATTGCAGTATAAACAGCTATAGACAAAATATACTGCCAAACTGGTATATCCATATTAAATCCCCCTCTTTAGTTTTTAAGCTAAACATTTAGAATTTTTAGAAAATTAACCCCCATAAATTTTATTATATTCCAAATATTACAATAGTTCAATTATTTAGTATATTTTTAAGGTTCCAATATCTAGTTATATTTGTGTTTATTAAAATTAAAATAATATTTAAAAAATTATGAAAAGGTTGTAAAATAATATCCAATATTACAAATTTCGACAAGCTAAATAAAAAAGTTATGCTAAAGTTAAGATACTAAATTAATAGATTTCTTTATTAGGGGGGAAAATTTTGGGTAAAACTATAGAAATAGACAACTTAAAGGAAAGAAAGGATGTTTTTAAAGGAAAATTAAATCTTCAAAAGAAATTAACATTAGTTATTATTTTATTATTTACTATTAGCAGTACAGTACAGGGTATATCATTAAATTTGATTTCAAAAGTTTTAAAAAATGAACTTATGTTAAACATGGCATCGATAGGAATAGGTATATTACTAGCATCAATAGGAGCTGCAATATTTATAAGAGTTACACTAAAAAAACCTTTAAAGCAATTAACAGATTTAGGTTTTAATCTAAGTAATAATAATCTTACTTACAAAACAGAGATAAAAAATAAAGATGAATTAGGCTTATTAGGGGAAACATTAAATGAGTCTATGGATAATTTAAGATTTCTTATAAAGGATATTTTTAATAATTCAACAGATATAAAAGAGGCTAGCAATGAAATATATAATCTTTTAGATGAAATATCTTCAAATTCAGAAACAAATAATGCATATATACAGGAGTTTACAGCAGCAATGGAAGAAAGCTCGGCATCAATTGAAGAGGTGAATACTTCAATAAAAGAAGTGACTTTAGCAACTGAAAGTTTAACTAAAAAAGCAGAAGAGGGAAATAATTTATCAAATGATATTAATAGAAGGGCTAATGAGTTAAAGTTAACTACAGAAAAGGAAATAAAAAATGCAAATGATTTATATAAACAAATACAGGATAAAGTATTAAAATCCATTGAGAAAAGTAAGATCACTTCAGAGATAGAAAAAATGACTAAAGAGATAGATCAAATATCTGAACAGATAAATCTTTTAGCATTAAATGCTGCAATTGAAGCAGCAAGGGCAGGGGAATATGGGAAAGGATTTGCTGTAGTAGCTGATGAAATAAGGAAACTTTCTGAAGAGGTATCAGATACTAATCATAATATTGAGTATATAACTAAGGATATAAAAAGTATTATTAAAGAATTATCATATAATGCTAAGGATTTATTAGATTATATAGATGATGATGTTTCAGGAAATTACGAAAAAATGTTAGGTTTTGGAGATCAGTATATGAAGGATTCTAAATCAATTAATGTATTAGTTGAAGATATACTATCAACCAGTCAACAGGTACTTGCATCTATGGAAGAAACAGAATCATCTATGGAGTCAATTTCTACTACTGTAGAACAAAGTAATTTAAATATCCAAGAGATATCATCTAATACCATAGATATAGCGCAGAATACTAAAGTAATGAATGATAAAAATGGAGAGCTTTATAAAATGATAGATAGGTTAAATAATAAGGTTATAAAATTTAAAGTATAGATATTTTCTTAAATATTTTATGGCCTTTTATTATAATAGCCTTATATGTAACAATTTTAGAGGTGATGAATATGTATAGCAAGTTTAAAAATATAATTTTTAATATAAAAGAGAAAATTAAAATTTATGAAAATAATTTTAAACTAAATAATAAAATAAAAGGCCGACTAGTTTTTGATCATTCTAATGATAGTTTATGGGAATATAACATTAAACAAGAGAAATATTTTTTCACTTCAAAAACAAGGAAAATATTAGAAAATTCAGTTCATGGGAAAGAAAGTGATATAAACTGGTGGAAAAAATTATTACATCCAGATGATAGTACTAAAGCTATTGGTAAATGGGAAAATTTTTTAAATAATAATAGAAAAATATATAGAAACATATACAGAATTCGTTGTAAAAATGAAGGATATAAATGGATTCTAAGTAGGGGTCAAAGAATGTATAATAAGGGTAAACTAATAGGTATTTCTGGTTCTTATATTGATATTACAGAAAAAAAGGAGTTACAAAATAAACTTAAAAAAGAACGAACCCTTAATAAAAAAATCTTAAATAACGCATCTATCATAATACTTATGTGGGATTTAAATATGAATTTAGTTGAATTTAATAAATACGCAGAAAAGATTACAGGATATAAAAAGAAGGAAATATTAGGTGATAAATGGTTATATGAACTCATTCCTAAGGAAGAAAGAGAACCGATTACTAATATGTTTGAAGAGATCAAAAAGGGTAATATAAGACTGAAAGTTGAAGAACAATTACTTTGTAAAAATGGAAAAAGGATAGATGTTTTGTGGAATAATAGTCTAATTTATGATAAAGAAAAGACCTTTTTTCTATCTATGGGTATAGATATAACTCAACAAAAGAAAGTAGAGAAACAACTATATTATATGGCACACCATGATGCATTAACAGGATTACCGAATTGGAATTTATTTAATATTGAATTTAATAAGGCTTTAAATAAAAAGAAAAGTGAAAAAGGAGCTTTATTATATTTGGATTTAGATAATTTTAAGAATATTAATGATACTTTAGGTCATAATGCAGGGGATGTTTTATTAAAGCATATAAGTAGTAAACTATCTAACTATATTAAAAGACCTAATATAGTTGCCCGTATAGGGGGAGATGAGTTTGTTATAATGCTTAAAGATGTGTTTAAAACTAAAGATATAAAGGATAAAGTTAATGGTATTTTAGATTTGTTTAATGAATCCTTTGTAATAGAGGGATACGAATTTTTTATATCTTTAAGTGTTGGTATTGCAAAGTATCCAGAACATGGACAAGATATAACCACATTATATAAATATGCAGATACTGCAATGTTTAAAGCTAAGGAAAGTAAAGGTTCTAAATATAATTTTTTCACGTTGTCAATTGAAAAGGAAATGATAGAAAATGTTGAATTAGAAAGAGAGTTAAGAAAAGCAATAATAAATAAGGAATTTGAATTATATTATCAACCCCAAATAGATTTAAAAACAGGGAATATTATTTGTGTTGAAGCTTTAATAAGATGGAAACATCCTAAAAAAGGATTTATTTCCCCTGCTAAGTTTATTCCTTTTGCAGAGGAGTCAGGGATTATAAGTTCTATTACTGAATGGGTATTAGAAAATGCCATAAGACAAAAGCGGGAATGGGAAAAGAAAGGTTATAGATCAGTTAAATTAGGAATTAACTTATCAAATAAGTGCTTTCATATGAATAATTTAGTTAAAAAGATTGATGAAACAATTAAAAAAGAAGAAGTATTATATGAAGAAATAGAACTTGAGATTACTGAAACTGCTGCTATGGACAATATAGAGAATTCTATAAGAGTATTAAATAAAATAAAGAAACTAGGTATGAAAATAGCATTAGATGACTTTGGGATAGGGTATTCTTCATTAAATTATTTAAAAAAATTGCCTATAGATATTCTGAAAATGGATAGAGCTTTTATAAAAAATGTGACTAATGAAAAAGAAGATAAGGTCATTACAAATTCCATAATACAATTAGCCCATGGCTTAGATATAACCGTTGTAGCAGAAGGAATAGAAACAAAGGAACAATTAGAATTTCTAAAAAATAATAAATGTGATATAGGACAGGGATATTTATTTAGTAGACCTGTATCAGCAAATGAGGTTGAGAAATATTTTAAATGCTCTTAATGGATATAAATCCTTTAAGAGCATTTTTATTTCTCAAATTTTTAGTTTCTAGCTGTGATTTTTAAAGTTTGATTTTCATTATAATATATGTATTAAATATTTATTTTAAAAACCTTCTATAAAGGATTAGTATTAACATAATTAGACTAATAATTGTAAAAAATAGTATCAAGATAGGAGGCTGAAATTGAAAACCGATAAAGATACTTATAAGCTACCATTAATTAAAAAGTTTCATAGTTCGAAAAAAGAATTATTTGTTTTAATTACTGTATTATCCATTTTTTTATTTATCAGTTTGTATGAAGTAAAGGATATATATTTAACTGCATTGATAATTATTTTTATTATTTTAATACTATTTTCGTATGTTTTTTTAAGGCCAAGACAGATAGAAATAACTGATAGATTTATTAAGGTAACTTCAAAAGCTAGGGTAAAGATAACCCATTGGGAGGATGTAGTTGATTTAGAACTTATTTCTACAGGTGATAAATTAATAAAGGGCTTTTATACCATAGGTGTAATTACTAAAAAAAATATGGTGAATGAAGAGTTTCCCTTAGTAGTAAGAATTATAATTAGTTTGTTTAAACCTACCTATGGATTATCAATTCCTCTTAAAAATTTAAAAGGTATTGATTCTGATAAATTATTTTTTACAATGCAAAATAAGATAAAGGTAGAAATAGAAGAAGACACTGATATAGATAAAGCACTAGATGAATTATCAGAAACTAAAGATTTTGATAAATATCCTTTCAGGGCTTATATATATATAGTTATTATAGGAATTTTTACTGGAGTATTACAAGGGTATTTACTCTACATTTCTTCAATAACAAGAATACTTTTAGTTTTTTATATAACATATTTTATAGCACTTTTTCTACCAATTATCGCAACTTATTTGATGATTATTTTGTTTCATAGTCGATATAGTGAAAAAAGGTTTAGTTTCATTAATAGACTTATTTTTGCTTTTGCAATATTAATACTTTTTGCATTAGGACCTATAAGTAAATTTTATTTTCATATAGGAAAAATACCAATTATTAAAGAATTGCCTAGGGTTAGTTTTACAGTAATTAATAGATATCTAAGTAACATTGATGAAAATAGTAGTTTTAATGTAATAACAGGTATTGTTTCTCTTTATATGGGCATAACCCATGGATATTCCTCAAAGATGATAATTAAAATAAAAAAGTGGTTATTCCGTTTAAAATCAAATAAATATTACTATACTAAAGAGGATGATATGTATAATGTATATATAGTAGATCCTGAAAAAGTGAGTGAATTATATGATGAGTTATTTCAATTAAAAATAAATGAAGGATTACTTATTGAAAAAGGTGAAAAGGGTCCCTTATCCTTTTATATTCCTAAAAATATAATTGAAGAAGTTCAAATTAAATTTTCAAAGAATAGTATTATTACTATTAATGATAAAGAATATTTTTATATTGATTTTGAGGATCGAACTAAGAGAAATCCTAAGCTATATCTACTACCTTGTTGGTTGGAATTTGATAGAAAAAAAGATATAAAAATAATAAGATTTAGATACTTAAAATAAAACATGCTATAAATAATAGCATGTTTTAAGTATATCTTTATTTAATTTCAATTTTTTTGTTGCTTTTTTTCTTTTCTGTTTTTCTAAGCTCAATTTCTAATATGCCATCTTCGAATGTGGCATTTATATTATTTTCATCCACATCATCAATATAAAAGCTTCTTTTAAATTTACCTGATCTTCTTTCTCTTCTTATATAGTTTTCCTCTTCTTTTTTAAATTCATCTTCTCTTTTAGATGAGATTGTTAGGTAATTATTTTCATATTCAATGTTGATATTATCTTTTTTTACCCCAGGTAGCTCAGCTTCTAAAAGATAAGAGTTTTCCTTTTCTTTCACATCTACTTTAAATCCTGTTTTATTATTATCTAAGATGTTTGGAGAATTAAAAAACTCCTCGCCAAAAAAGTCTTCTAGTAATTTGTTTTTATAAGGTCTTAACATTAAAAACACCTCCTGAAAATTTTTTAGCTTTCATCTTCAATTATTATAATAGTACATAAATTTAAACTAGATATAAATAAAATGTAAACAATTCCCTTTGATAGGTATAGAAAAGAAAATAATGGTAAAAATATTAATAAATATAGATTTCGGTTAGGGGGAATTGATATGGCAGGTGTAATAAATAAAATAGAAAAAAAACAAGGGAAAGTTTATGGAGGGTTTAAAAACATCATAAATTTATTTAATAATTTAAGTACCGATAACAATCAAGAAAGGGAAGATGAAGAATTATTAAAGGAATTAAAACATGCCCATACAGAATGGAAAAATGCTGAAACATACTTTCATAGCGTTGCAGAAAACGATTTAATAGATCATGCAATATATAATATGGAAGCGGCCAAAAGGAAATATATGTATTTACTAAAGAAAGCTAGGGAAAAAGACCTAAGGGGAAATGTATAGTAGGGTTGTAATATTTTTGCCATATAATCTATATATTAAATTATAAGGAATTAAATTAGAGGTGATTATATGGAGGCTAGTATGGAATTTACTATTATTTTAGCATACGCTTTTGGACTAGGCATTTTACTTATATTAGGATATTTATTAATAATTCCACTTAAATATTTAGGAAAATTAATCTTAAATGGCATTATTGGTGGTATATTATTACTTATATTAAATTTTTTCGGGAAGTTTATAGGAGTAACTATAGGTATTAATCCTATAACTGCTTTAATAGTTGGTTTTTTAGGCATACCAGGAATACTAATGCTTTTAATACTACAATATATTTTATAACCAGTGATATTAAGTTATCACTGGTTATTTTTATTTAATATACAATTAAAAAAATAGATTTTAATTCTAAAAATATAATAGCATTCCAGTAAATACAAAATATATCATTTTTTCATATAATTCTTGAATGATAATTATAATAGTGATAAACTGAATTTTATGAAGGTTTGTAAATAAATATAGTTTATATAGATACTATTTGGAGGTGAGAATTATTTTTTTTAGAAGAATTTATGGAATGATAATAAGACCTAAGGAAACATTAAAGGATATAAGTGAAAATAAACCTATAGTTCAGTCATTAATACTTTTAGTTATTTTAGGGTTAATGCCATTTATGATGTTTATGAACAATGATTTTTTATATAATGCTGCTGATTTAAACCCTATGGAGATGGATATGTTTCAAAGGATGATGCCTGCATTTTTTATATTTTTCATATTTGGGGCAATGCTTTTAGCACCAATTTTTCAGTTTATATCAACAGGTATTTATAACCTTTTATCAGAGTTTTTTGGATATGAAGGAAATGGAAAAGGATTATTTACAACATTAGTATTTGCCAGTGTACCTAATATATTTGCAAACATATTTAATATAATTTTAGTTTATTCAGGGGCTATAAGTTTCTCTTGGCTACTAACACTTCCCTTTACGATCTGGGTTATAGTCTTAAAAATATTTGCCATAAAAGAAAATTACTCAATGAGTGGAGGAAAAGCAACCCTTATATATTTCATTCCGGGAATAGTGATATTTGTTTTATTTATTATAGCTATGATATTAATGTTTACAACTATTGCTTCACAAATGGGACCATTGATGAATGAATTTGGGACTACTATGTAATTATGTTTCATAAATTTATTGGTTAGAAAAAATATGTCAATAAATACATCATATGTAAAAATAAAGACTGAATATATGTATATATATAAATATTTTAACAAAAAATATTAAAAAGAGTTTGTCTTAAATACCATACATCTGATATAATATTAGAAGTGAGTAAAAATAGTATTTGAAATTTTTTAAGATTTTTGATTTAATATATGTATGTATAAAATAATGTAAGGAGGAATAT
>VEND01000104.1 GCA_009711765.1 Bacillota bacterium
CTTGGTTTATAATAAACATTTTTACCTATCAGAGTGGCGATTAGCCACATGATAATATTGTACTGAAAATTGATGATCCAAAATAATTTATTAATTATTGTATTCAAAGTTTTGCCACCTTTCTTTAGTAGTTTAATTTTACTTAGACAATAAAATTATACCTTATTTCAGGGGGGTGGCAAGTATTTTATATATAAATATGTAAAAATAAAGGTTTTGTTAAGATTTTTAGCAAAAACTTTTGACAAAACCAGGTTTTGCTAGGGGGAGAAAGAATTATCCTTCGCTAATTATTCTATAAGTATATTTTAGCCTTAGGATATCTCTTTGTAAAAGTGTAATAAGAAATAAAATAAAATAATATGCTTAGAACACTTTTAAATTATGGTTCTAAACATATTATACGAGGGGGGGAGTTAGATGATAAGAGTATTAAAGAAAGAAGATAATGATATTGTAATGGATTTTATATCTAAAGAGAGTGAGTTTAATTTATTCATCATAGGGGATATAGAAAACTATGGATATGATGAAGAGTTTCAAACTCTGTGGGGAGAGTTTGACGATGATGGAAATTTAATAGCAGTATTATTAAAATATTATGAATACAGAATATTTTATTCAAGGGATGAGTATGATATTGATGGATTTGTTAAAATATTGAAAAAGGAAGATTTTAAAGTATTATCTGGTAATAAGGAGATAGTTAAAGATTTTAAAAAGTATTTTAATTTTAAAAAACAAAGGGATTTATACTTTTGCGCATTAGATAAAAAAGATAAGTTAGAGGAAATAGATCAGAATAAGAATATTAAAAAATTAGAAGCTAAAGATGCTACTGAGATTATGAACCTATATAATATTATAGATGAATTTAGTAATTTTAGTGGAGATGCAGAAAGAATGAAAAAAGAATACAAAGAGGGTTCAAGTAGAGGATATGGCATATTTGAAGATGGAAAGTTAGTTTCAATGGCAAAAACAACAGCTGAGAATAAATATTCTGCCATGATTGTAGGAGTTTGTACTCATCCAGATCACAGAAAAAAAGGTTTTGCATCAGAATGTATGAAAAAGCTTTGTACAAATTTGATAGATGAAGGTAAAAGTCTTTGTTTATTTTATGATAACCCAAGTGCTGGAAAAATATATAAAGGTATTGGTTTTGAGGATATAGGAATGTGGACTTTATTAAATAGATAAGCGTATCTTTAAGATGCGCTTACTTTTCTTAAATTTGTATATATATTGATAACATGATGGAGGAAAATATGAGTGCAATAGTATTAGTACATGGATATAATAAAACGTCAAAGGATATGGTGAATTTAAAATCAAATCTGGAGTTATTCGGATATAGGGTTTTACTAATTAATTTACCTTTAACTATAAATAATTTAGATAAATCAATAAAAATATTTTCAAATAAAATCGATAAAGAAGTACACAAATTAAAGGGAAATGAAAAAATACATTTAGTTGGACACAGTACAGGTGGTATTTTAATAAGAATTTATTTAACTAATACTAATAATATAACTAAAATAGGAAGATCTGTTCTTATCTCAACACCTAATAAGGGGAGTAAATTAGCAGATATAGCCTGTAACTTATCAAAGGAAATAACTGATTTTTTTAAAATAGTTAAAGAATTGCAGACAAAAAATATAAAAAGAAGAGACATAGAAAATATTAAAGACGTTGAAGTAGGAGCTATTGCAGGTAATGACTATTTAGCTTTAAGTGGTTTTTTGAAAGGGGAAAATGACGGAAGAGTTGAAGTTGAATCTGTTAAATATAGTGGTTTAAAGGATTTTACTGTAGTTCCATATAATCATAAAGTAATACATCATCGTTATGAAACTGCAAAACTTGTTGATAATTTTATAAAAAAGGGTAAGTTTTATATACCTATAGATAATACAATAAGTGAAAAGGAATTTAATAGTATAGTTGAAAAACCTAAGTTAATAAATAAACTTTTTAATTATTTAGGGGGAGATATGTTAAATGTTGAGCTTTCAACAGCAGGTGGAAAAATCTTTTGGAAGGATTTATTTGAACATAATGGTTGGAGATTGCAACAAAATAAAATAACAGGCCATTGTAGGATATTAAATCCCATGGATAAAAGGAAAGCTTGGGGTAGTTATAAGGCTATGAAAGATTCAATGAAAAAAGTTCTTCATTATAAAGAATTAAACAAAGAAGAACTTTTAAAAGTATTAGAAAAATTGCAAGATTTAAAGGAAAGAGGAATTATTACTGAGGATGAATTTAATAAAAAGAAAAAAGAAATATTAGAAAAAATTTAAGGGTAGGTGAAGTAAGTTGGATATAAAAAACAATAAAGAGTACATAGATAAGGATTTTGAGGAAGGTATTTTTTCTAATATGTATCTAGAGGAAATTAATTTTATAAATTGTAATTTTAAAAAAGCAAAATTAGATGAAGTAGATACATATCGTTGTATATTTACACAATGTAACTTTACTGATGCAAAATTAAATGCATCAACACATAAAAAAAGTGAATTTAATAATTGTAGTTTTAAAGGTAGTAATTTATTTAGTTCAAGTTTTATTAATTGTAGAATGATTGGCTCTAACTTTGAAGCATCAACTATGGATGGTATAGAAATATCAAAGGGAGATTGGTCTTATACAAATCTAGTGAATAAAACTTTTAAAAATATGGATTTAAGTGAAATTAAATTTAAAGAAACTGACTTTTATGGTTCTGAATTGCAAAATACAATTTTTAAAAACTGTGATTTAACCAATGCTGTAATTGACCATGCTAAATTAAAAGGTACAGATTTTAGGGGAGCACATATTGAAGGAGTTAATTTTAATAATGTAAATATTAAGGATATAATTATAGATATTACTCAATCGGTTTTAGTTGTTAGATCCTTAGGTGCAAAGGTTAAAGAGTTATAATAATAAATAAACTTAAAAGATTAATTAAAAAATCACCTTTTTTTAGTAAACTTAAAAAAAGGTTTATATTTGTTTTGATGTAGATAATTAGATATACCATAGCTTATTGCTTGTGCTAATGAATTTTTATAATCATCGTTTTGTAATAATTTTTTATCCTGATAATTTGTAATATAACCTATTTCTATTAAGACACCGGTTTTAGTTGTTTCCCGTAGTATAAAATAATCAGCTGGAATTACATATACCTTATGGGTTGACATTTCATTAAAAACTAAATTATTTATTGATTTAGATATGTATTCAGCAAGTTTCTTTCCCTTAGAAGATTTTTTATAATAAAATATTAAAACACCTTTAGCATGGGGGTTTTTAGGATTTGAATTGGTATGAATGCTAATAAAAATATCATTGTTTTTTCTATTTATTATATTTTTTCTAGCAGTTAAATCTCTTATATATCTTGATGCGTTTATATTACACTTATCTTCTAAGGAAACGTCTTTTTTTCTTGTCATAAGTACTTCATTATTACTTTTAAGTAGGTATTTTTTAAGTTTTAGTGAAAAATCTAAATTAATATTCTTCTCTAACAAACCATAATTATCAGAAGTACCACCGTCTACCCCACCGTGACCAGGGTCGATTACAACTCTTTTTATTTCCATTTCTTTAATAGTGGATATAACTAATAAATTTTTAGATATTAACAATATTAATAGCATTACTATTATAAAAATAAATAGTTTTATGTATTTTTTATTAATTTTTATAACAATGAATCTAGTATTTTTAAACATAAAATCACCTTTTTATATAAACATATTTTATATATTATAAGGTATTCAAAAGAATATAAGAATATTAATAAACAATAAAAAATATAATCCTTTAGTAAGGATTATATTTTAATGATGTCTTCAAAAAGTTTTTGTATTTCTGTACTTCTTTTCGAGTTTTTGTTAGTTTCTATTTTAAGTTTTTCAGTTAAGTATAAAATATCATCATTAATCCTTTTTATTTTAGCATCTATATTTTCATCAGTTAGATTAGTCTTATATAACAAATCAAATTCATTTTTTATGTTATTGAGTTTTTGAGAATATTGAGTGTTCTTTTTAATAGAATCGTTAATGTCATTAATTATTTTTTCTATTTTTTTGGTTTGTTCTTCATTTTTATTTAGATTTATAGGTTCTTTAAAGTTATTTATTGTATTTTTCTTTGAGCTTAAATTACCACTTTGGATTTCAAGTCGTTTTTCTATAATTTTAATATTCTTTTTAAAAAGCTTTATGATTTCTTTAAAATCATTTTTTTCCATTTAAATTCCCCTCCCTAAGTTTGTCCTTAATTTAATTATATTAATGAGATATAATAATATACATAAGAAAGGTTAAAATATATAATTTTTTTTAATTAAATGGAAGTGAAAGAATAGTAATTTATGCAAATTAAAATCGAGCACATAACAGTCTACCTAGCACCACTACAGATTCCTTATTACCCAACCATGATCTTCCGACCATGATAGAGTAGGTCACAACCTGTAATAGTGGTTCGTTCGACCAGATAAGATGCCTTAACAACTCTACCCAATCTCTCGACTGAATAGAATCATAGGTAAGAAAATTCTTAAAGGATTAAGAAAAAACTTACATCGACACCATAAATGGTCTTAGCTCGACCTTATATAATAGGTTGGGATCCTACTGCAATCATAATGGCATACGACTACAACAGAACCTTTCCCAACCATATAAGATCTTCCCGCCGACTGCATACCAGCAGGATTTTAACCTACCAGCATACAATCTTTGGCCGACCAATATATATCCCCAGTGGAAACATATATCAGTCTGGGCTCAACCGTTATATACCCGACATTTATTATTATGGTTTAATTAGTTGAAAAATATACAAAAATTTTTATTTTTTTAAATTAAAATCGAGCACATAACAGTCTACCTAGCACCACTACAGATTCCTTATTACCCAACCATGATCTTCCGACCATGATAGAGCAGGTCACAACCTGTAATAGTGGTTCGTTCGACCAGATAAGATGCCTTAACAACTCTACCCAATCTCTCGACTGAATAGAATCATAGGTAAGAAAATTCTTAAAGGATTAAGAAAAAACTTACATCGACACCATAAATGGTCTTAGCTCGACCTTATATAATAGGTTGGGATCCTACTGCAATCATAATGGCATACGACTACAACAGAACCTTTCCCAACCATATAAGATCTTCCCGCCGACTGCATACCAGCAGGATTTTAACCTACCAGCATACAATCTTTGGCCGACCAATATATATCCCCAGTGGAAACATATATCAGTCTGGGCTCAACCGTTATATACCCGACATTTATTATTATGGTTTAATTAGTTGAAAAATATACAAAGAATTTAATAAAAAAAGCCCTAAGTTAAACTTAGAGCTTTTAGTCTGAAGTAATACGACCATCACCAGTTATATCTATAGTTTTTCCTAGAAATTTTGGTTTAGGTTTTATAATATTAACTAAACAAAAATCTTTGATTCTTGCTAGAAATTCCCTCGCTTTATAGTACTTCATTTTTGGATATATACGTTTATCAGAGGATACTCCATATGCTTTTAAGTCAAGTTTTCTTGCTATATATATAGCTCTTTTTAAGTGGTAATTTTGAGTTGCGATAATTAAATTTTTCACATTAAATACATCCCGAACTCGATATAAAGAATTATAAGTGTTAAAGCCTGCATGGTCCATAAAAACATCCTTTTCTAAGACTCCTTTAGAGCACACATAATTTTTCATAGCAGTTACTTCATTATACGTTTTTTTACCATGATCACCACTTACTAATATCTTAGTAACTTTAGTATTTTTATATAATTTAATAGCATAATCTAACCTATCAGCAAGCATAGGTGAAACAGTACCATCTGAATAAACCCTTGCTCCTAAAACTAATACTATTTTGGAATTAGGAACCTTACTAGGTTTATAAATATATTTGTTACCTAAGTTAATTACTGACAAATTAATACCATACATAATTATAATCCCTAGAACTATTAGAAATGTTAATATTTTTAAAATTTTTTTTAGTTTTATCATAAGAACAAACCTCACTTAAAAAGTATATATTTATTTAGTTTGATTTTTAAAGTAATTATATCATATAAAGTTAGTGATTAATACAAATTATGATGTATATAAAAAAAACATGTAAAATAATTTTACATGAGCTTAAATTTAGTATAATGCTATTTTTACGAAACTGACAAGTGATACTGTAAAAAAAATTTACTGGAAATTTATTAATAACAACATTAGAGATGTTTTTCTATTATTTTTCAAATAAAAAAACATGACTTCTAAATGTGTTGAAATACTAATCCATTTCAAAAACATATAATTTTTTTTGGGATTTAGATACTTTGGCATTTAACTTGCAAATATATAGATAGTAGGAGGGGAAGAATATGAATTTAAAGAACCTTTTATTTAAAAAAGAAGATAATATTGCAGTTTTAAGTGTGAACAGACCAAAAGCTTTAAATGCACTAAATACAGAAGTATTAGAAGAATTAGATATAGCGATAGAAAAAATAACTACCGATGAAGATATTTATGTTGTTATTTTAACAGGTGAAGGGAAAGCCTTTGTTGCAGGTGCAGATATATCTGAAATGAAAGATAAAACACCTAAAGAAGCTAGAGAATTTGCAAAATTAGGTATAGATGTTTTTAGAAAAATAGAGCTTTTAGAAAAACCAGTTATATCAGCTGTGAACGGATTTTCGCTAGGTGGAGGATTAGAGCTTTCAATGAGTTGTGATATAAGAATAGCTAGTGAAAAAGCAAAATTTGGCCAACCAGAAGTAGGACTTGGTATAACACCTGGCTTTGCAGGAACTCAAAGGCTAGCAAGATTAGTAGGGGCTAGTAAGGCTAAAGAATTAATATTTACAGCAGATATGATTGATAGTAATGAAGCTGAGAAGATAGGTCTTGTAAATAAAGTAGTTAAAAAAGAAGACTTGATGGATGAAGCATTAAATTTAGCTAAAAAAATAGCCTCAAAGGGTCAAATAGCTATTAGATATTCAAAATGTGCAATAAATAGAGGTTTTGAGACAGATATAGATACGGGTATGGCTTTAGAAAGAGATTTATTTGGATTATGTTTTGCTACAGATGATCAAAAAGAAGGCATGAAAGCCTTTATAGATAAGAGAAAACCAGAATTTGATAATAAATAATAGGAGGGATTTTAAATGAAAGTAAGTGTAATAGGAGCAGGAACAATGGGTTCAGGAATTGTACAAGCCTTTGCTCAATCAGGTTATGAAGTAATAATGAGAGATATTAACGATGAAAGCCTTGAAAGAGGAATGAAAACGATTAATAAAAATCTATCTAGAAGTGTTAAAAAGGAAAGAATAACAGAAGAAAAGAAAGATGAAATCCTAAAAAGAATAACAGCTACTACAGATATAAATGCTTTAAAGGATGTGGATTTAGTAGTAGAAGCAGCTGTTGAAAATATGGATATAAAGAAGAAAATATTTAAAGAATTAGATGAAGTTTGTAAAGAGGATACTATACTTGCTACAAATACATCATCTTTATCAATAACTGAGATTTCAAGTGCAACAAATAGACCTGAAAAAATAGTAGGTATGCACTTTTTTAACCCAGTACCAGTTATGAAATTAGTAGAAATTATTAAAGGAATAGCTACATCAGATGAAACAAAGGATACAGTTTTAAAATTATCTAAAGAGTTAGGGAAAACTCCAGTGGAGGTTGAAGAGGCTCCAGGATTTGTAGTAAATAGAATATTAATACCTATGATAAATGAAGCGGTTGGAATTTTAGCAGACGGAGTAGCTAAAAAGGAAGATATAGATGAATCAATGAAATTAGGAGCAAATCATCCTATAGGACCATTAGCATTGGCTGATTTAATAGGTAATGATGTATGTTTAGCTATTATGGAAGTTTTATACGAAGAATTTGGTGATACTAAGTATAGACCTCATCCGTACTTAAGAAAAATGGTTAGAGGAAATCTATTAGGAAGAAAAACAAAAATTGGATTTTATGATTATAGAAAATAAAAGTTAATTTAAATAGGGGGAAAAGTTAATGAAAGAAGCAGTTATAGTAAGTGCAGTTAGAACACCAATAGGAAGTTTTGGAGGAAGTCTATCTAAAATTTCTTCAGTGGATTTAGGAGCGATAGCTACTAAGGAAGCAATAAAAAAAGCAGGAATAGAAAAAGAGCTAGTTGATGAAGTAATACTTGGGAATGTATTATCAGCTGGACTTGGTCAAAACGTGGCAAGACAAGTAACTTTAAAGGCAGGATTACCAGAAACAACTCCTGCATTTGCAATTAATAAGGTATGTGGTTCTGGACTTAGAACAGTAAGTTTAGCAGCACAATCAA
>VEND01000101.1 GCA_009711765.1 Bacillota bacterium
TGTCAGAATTGTGATGGGTTAATGGAACCTATACACTACAAAAGTGTACACGGAATAACTTATAACATTGACGATTAGTGAAGAGCCAAGAATAAGCGGCGAAATCATTTAATCGCCGCCTTTTTTATTTAAAAATTTTAAATAAGAAATATTAGTTATAAAAACTATTTTGAATAGTTTAGTAATTATAAACATATAGTTTAATATAATTCTACCGAAAGAGTGAAAATTTTTTGGAATTAGGAAGAAAAATTTAAAGATTGAGAGTGAAAAATTCTTTAATACAAGAGGCATTAACAATGAGGTGTTAATTATCAAAGGGCTTTAATCACAATGAAAGAGATTTAACATCCCTTCTATAGCTACTTTAGTAGATATATTTGAATTTAGGTACAGATCCTAAAGATTTTTTTTATGATATGGAAGATAAAAAGAATGGATTATGCCAAATGTATAAAAGAATCTAATGGAACAACTACTTTTAACATTAGAAATTTATTTTATATAGACAAATTAAAATAAAAGTTAAAGAACAAGAAAGTTTTTATTATAAGGCAAACCATAATCATTACATTTCTAATGAAAAAGAAAGTAAAGCAAAGCTAATATGGGTAAGTACACCGCCTAGCTTTTAATTTAAGGGGGTAATGAAATGGATAGTACAATTATTAAATTAAAAAACATATCTAAAAGTTTTAATAAAAATAAAGTTTTAAATAATATTGACTTAGAAATTAAAAGGAAAGAATTTCTTACATTACTTGGACCCAGTGGATGTGGGAAAACAACAACCTTAAGGATTATTGGAGGTTTTGAAAAACCTACTAGAGGAGAAATATTTTTTGAAAACAAAATTATAAATGACATACCACCTTATAAAAGACAAATAAATACTGTCTTTCAAAATTACGCGTTGTTTCCACATATGAATGTTTTTGAAAATATAGCATTTGGCTTAAAGGTAAAAAAAATAGAAAATAAAGAAATAAAAAAAAGAGTTCAAAGGATATTAAAGCTAGTAAATTTAAAAGGTTATGATAAAAGGGTTATTGATTCGCTAAGTGGCGGTCAACAACAAAGGGTTGCAATAGCAAGAGCATTAGTTAATGAACCTAAAGTGTTATTATTAGATGAACCTTTAGGAGCTTTAGATTTAAAACTTAGAAAAGAAATGCAAATAGAATTAAAAAATATGCAAAAGAAAGTAGGGATTACTTTCATATATGTAACCCATGACCAAGAGGAAGCTTTAACTATGTCAGATAATGTTATTGTTATTGATAGAGGAGTTATTCAGCAAATGGGAACACCGGTTGATATATATAATGAACCTAAAAATAGATTTGTAGCGAATTTTATAGGACAGAGTAATATAATTGAAGGTGTTATGTTAAGAGATTTTTTAGTTGAATTTTCAAAAGTAAGATTTGAATGTGTTGATAAAGGTTTTATATTAAATGAAAAAGTTGATGTTGTAATAAGGCCTGAAGATATAGAAGTTGTTTCCGTTGATGAAGGGATGTTAACTGGTAAAGTTAAATCAGTAAATTTTAAAGGTGTATATTATGAAATGATAGTTTCACAGGGAAGTAAAGATTGGATTTTACATAGTACAAAGAAGCCTAAAAAATGTAATATTGGAATGAAAATAAGACCTGAAGATATCCATGTTATGAAGAAAGAGAGGGGTAAAATATGAAGAAGTATGTAATATTTCCTTATATATTTTGGAGTATATTATTTATTGTTGTTCCTCTTATATTGGTTTTAATTTTTAGTATTACTATAAAAGCAAATGAAAATTTAGTATTTAGTTTAGATAATTTCAAAAGATTTTTAGAGCCAGTATATATAAAAGTTCTTACTAGATCATTAACTCTAGCATTAATATCTACTATAATCTGTTTAATTTTAGGGTATCCTGCTGCGTTGATACTTTCAAAGGAAGTTACTAATAAAAGAAATATATTAATTATTCTATTTATTGTTCCAATGTGGATGAACTTTTTACTTCGGACATATGCTTGGATGACTATTTTAGGTAAAAATGGATTAATAAATAATTTTTTAAGTTGGACCGGTTTACCTACAATGAATTTATTATATAACAATGGTGCAGTAATACTAGGAATGGTATATAACTTTTTACCCTTTATGGTATTTCCAATATATACTGTTCTTAATAAAATGGATAAAAGTGTGATAGAAGCTGCTAAAGATTTAGGAGCTAATAAGTTAAAGGTATTTTTAAAAGTAGTATTTCCTTTAAGTTTGCCAGGTGTTACTGCAGGGATTACAATGGTATTTATGCCTGCTGTAAGTACGTTTGTTATCTCTAGATTACTAGGTGGGGGTCAGTATATGCTAATAGGAAATTTAATTGAACAACAATTCTTATTTGTAGGTGATTGGAATTTTGGTTCTGCTTTATCCTTAATTATGATGATTATGATTTTAATTTCTATGGCATTAATGTCTAAGTATGATAGAAAAGATGGAGGGCAGGGGTTATGGTGAAAAAACCTTTTAGAAAAATATATATAGTTTTATTATATGTTTTTTTATATGCTCCTATTGTTGTATTAATAATATTCTCATTTAATAATTCTAAATTAAGAGGCAATTGGGATGGATTTACTTTTAGATGGTATTTTCAGCTATTTAAAGATAGATATATACTAAAATCCCTTTATTATACAATAACTATAGCAATATTATCATCTATAATATCCACTGTTATTGGTACAATTTCAGCCTTAGGTATATATAATATGAAAAGTATTAAAAAAAAGATAGTACTAAATATTAATTATCTTCCGGTACTAAACCCTGATATAGTAACAGGTATCGCTCTTATGACTTTGTTTATTTTTTTAAAAATGAAATTAGGATTTATGACTATGCTTTTAGCTCATATAACATTTAATATACCATATGTTATATTGGCTGTACTTCCAAAATTAAAACAATTACCAAAGGATATTATAGAAGCAGCCCTAGATCTAGGCGCAACTCCAGTATTAGCTTTTAAAAAAGTTATACTACCAGAGATTAAGCCGGGAGTAATAACAGGGGCTTTAATAGCTTTTACTTTATCAATTGATGATTTTGTTATAAGTTTCTTTACTACTGGTTCTGGGGTTACTAATCTTTCAATAACTATATATTCAATGGCTAGAAGAGGAATAAATCCTAAAATAAATGCTTTATCATCTTTAATGTTTTTAAGTGTTTTAGTGTTATTAGTTTTAATTAATAAAAGAACTTCAAATAAAAGAGAGGATGTGTTTATTAATGAAAAAAACTAAAAAAATAATTGCATCATTCTTAGTAATAGTAATATTACTATTATTTACAGGATGTAAAGGAGAAGACAAAGTTACTTTAAATGTATTTAATTGGGGAGATTACATAGATGAAACAGTTATATCTGAATTTGAGAAAGAATTTGGTATAAATGTTAATTATGAAACATTTGCTACTAATGAAGATATGTATGTAAAAATAAAGCAAGGTGCTACTAATTATGATGTAGCATTTCCATCGGATTACATGATAGAAAAAATGATTAAAGAAGATATGCTTAAAGAAATAGATTTGGGTAATATTGATAATTTTAAATATATAGATGGACAATTTAAGAATCTAGCTTTTGACCCAGAAAATAAATATTCAATACCTTATATGTGGGGAACTGTAGGAATATTATATAATACTAAGGTAGTTAAAGAACCAGTAAAAAGTTGGGATATATTATGGGATGAAAAGTATAAAAATCAAATATTAATGCTTGATAGTCAAAGAGATTCAATAGCTGTAGCTTTAAAAAAATTAGGTTACTCTATGAATACAAGGGATACGAAAAAATTAAAAGAAGCAAAGGAAGAGTTAATAAAACAAAAGCCACTAGTACTTGCATATGTAGTAGATGAAGTTAAGGGTATGATGATAGGTGAGGAAGCTGCTTTAGCTGTTGTATGGTCAGGAGATGCAATAACTATGATGAAGGAAAATGAAAATTTAGAGTATGCGATACCTAAAGAAGGTACAAATCTATGGTTTGATAATATGGTTATACCAAAAACAAGTAAACATAAAAAAGAAGCTGAGATTTTTATAAATTTTTTGACTAGACCAGAAATATCTTTAAAAAATACTAATTATATAGGATATTCAACAACGAATTCTGAGACTGTGAAAATGTTAAGTAAAGAAATACAAAATAATAAAGTAGCTTATCCTGATAAAGAAGATATTAAAGATAGTGAAGTATTTTTAGATCCAGGTAATTTTATTAAAGAATATGATAAAATATGGACCGAAGTAAAAGCCTATTAAAAAGTAGCCATTTGGCTACTTTTTTGTTTGCGAGGCATGTTGCCGAGCCGTTGGTTTGAAAGATAATCTGTCACCGAGTTAATGGGAAGATAAGCTGTAGCAAACTTACAGTTAATAAAGATAAGACTAAACTTACAAGTGTGTTTGAGGGAGTTGAGTTTCTAGGGTTTATAATATATGAAAAATGTCTAGTGGTTGCTCCTAAAAGAATTAAAAGAAGGCTACGAATGATAAAAATGAAGCAATGGAAAACTTATAAGGATATGCATAAAGAAATGAGAAGACAGGGAATAAAAGGGAATGGGAAGAAAAGGGCAGTGATTAAGTGGAAAAATTCAAAAGTACACATTATTCACTTGCTTCTTCCCAATAAATATTTCCATGACTTTGAACTTATTGATTTAACAGAATATGAAGTTGGGTTGTTGTCTAACTATTATTAGTTAGTTGAGAAATTTCAGGAGCCGGATACGACAAACGTAAGCCGGTTCTATTTAAATCTTTTAAAATTTATTTATTAATCACTAAATTTGGACAAATGAATAGTATGTATTAGGAAAAAAGACAGCTTGGATTAGACATCTAAAATATAAAGGGGGAAATATAATAATGAGTAAAGTTAATAATGTTGAGGTTTCTTATAATAAACCAAATAAAGGTGTAGTGGATTCTGAAGAAACTAGTTCAAATCCAACTCCAACAATATGCACTAATGTTGAAGGTACCACTGTAGATACTTGCTCTAATTCAGTTGTTGGATTAAATCCAATAACATCAGGTGTAGTTGCTAAAATACCTGTTGTATTAGCTGAGTTAAATATAAGAATGAATGTAGTTGCTGAAATAGATCTTCCAGAACCTGCACTTGAAATAAAGGATATTAAAAAACGACTTAAGATAACTCAATGTATGTTACTTCAGAATACTAATGTATTATTCATTAAAGGTTTTGTAAGAAAGAATATTGATTATTCAACAAGAACTTGTTCAAATAGTGAAGGCGTATGTGGAGACATTCGACATTGTACAGTGGATGTACCGTTTCAATGTACAACTAATGTAACATTTAACGGACTTCAGCCAGCTCCAATAATTAATACTAGTAAGAATGAATTTGAATATTTTAAGGCTGAAGAATTGCCAAATCAATTTGCAGAAAAAGATGAGTTATTATCAGGAGATTTATCAGAGTATAATCAAGTAAGCTCAGAGTATTTTAATGAACTTCCTTATTGTGAATTAATAAGCAGTAGGATAGTAGAATTTGATGAATATCTTAATAGAAAACCTATTCCTGGTTCTGTTCCATTTGAAGAGAGAACATTTAGAAAAATAGAAGAAAAAATGGTAATTAATGTAACACTTAAACTCCTTCAAAAACGCCAAGTATCTATAAATAATTTTGGTATCGGCGGAACTTGCGACTGTAAAGAAGAGTAAAATGTAGGCATCTGTATTTACAGATGCCTTACTTATGAACTAATGTAAATCTCTGACATAAAATAAAGTAAAGTTTATATAAACTAGTTAGATTGAGGAGATGAATATAATTGAGTAGTAGTGATCTAATCATAGATTATAATATTAACTTAAAATATAACAATAAAAACAAAAACGTTTCAAAACTAAATAGTAAAGTTTTAGGATGGGAAAACAGCCCTGTAAATATCGAAGCAATAAATACAGGTGTAGTTGTTAATTTACCTTCAATATTAGTTGATTTTAATGTTAAATTTAATTTTTCTTCATCATTTGAATTATCATATGAGGTTAGCTATATTGAAAAAGTAATAAATAAAATTAAAATAAAAAAATGTACATTTATGCAAGGAGCTAATGTTATATTTATTGAGGGAATACTTAATAAACAAATTTATTATAATACTTTTAGACCGATAAATGTGATAGGGGCATTAGGAGATGAGCATATAAAAAATATACAAGTCCCTTTTGAGTTTGCAATTTCAATAAAGACAAAAAAAGAATTTTTTTTACCAAGTAAAGTAAAAAAAGCATCAATATTAGAAGAAAATAAAGAAAATATAATAATAACTACTACAAAATTTTATTATAATTTACCTTATTGTGAGATAGATAGCTGTGAGATACTAAGTAGTAAAGATAATATACTAATAAATAAAGTGCCTTGTGTTAGAATGCCTTTAGGAGTAAAGGAAATGATTAATATAGAAAATATTGTAACTGTTAAAATGAAAATAAAATTATTAAAGAATGTAGATGTATATATTCCCACAAATAAGTAGTATATAATACTTAAAGAAATATTTTTAGCATACTTTAATTTTATAAGTATGCTATTTTTTTATTTTTTAAAGATTGTTAAAGAAATAAAAAAATAAATAGGCTATTATAATTTAAAAATTTGATATAATTATATTTAATATATTAATTTAGTAAATGAGGTGGTAACATGTTAAAGAGGGAAATTATTGAAAGAATAGAAGGACAACATTGGGATTATGAAAAAGAGTTTAAATTTAAGGGGCTCATTGAAAAGAAGAATAGCAATCTTTTAATGAGAAAATTAGAAAATTCTAATAGTATTTATTCAAATAAGGTTGTAAAATTTCAATATGAGAAAAATACTTATAAAAAAATAGATCTAGTAATACAATTTTTCAATGATAAAAAGTTTTCTTGGTGGATAGGACCAAATACTAAACCAAACAATTTAAAAAATATTCTTATCAATAAAGGATTTACTATTGTTGATGAATATATAGGTTTAGGATTAGAACTAAAAAAGTGGAGTAAATTAGATCTTAAAAATTCATTTAAGGTTAAAGAAGCTTCTAGTAAAAAACATATAAAAGATCATGTCTCAGTAAGTAGAGAAATATGGGGGTTAGATACTAGCTCATCTGATACAGCTTTTAAACAAAGACTTAAATATTTTAATTTAAAAAATAAACGAGGGAATTTTCTAATAGCCTATGATAACTATAAAGCAATAGGTAATGCAAGTTATAGATTCAGTGAAGATGGACTAACTATATATCTAATAGGTGCTGCTGTATTAGATAAATATAGAAATAATGGAGTATATACTAAATTGTTAGCCCATAGATTAAATAAAGCAAAAGATAATGGATGTGAGTTAGCTACCGTTTTAGCAAGAAAAGAAAGCTCTGAACCTATATTAAAAAAGAATGGCTTTAAAGATTTTGGAACTTTTTATCTATTAAAAAAAGAATAATATAATTAATGTTTAAGTATACTTTATAGCAAGTGATTATATGATTGAAGGAAAAAAGGTTTTAATAATACAGTAGAACTAGGATAAAAAACTTAGTTTTAAAAAAGTGGGAATAATGAGAGAAAAAAGTTTTGATAGTAGAAAAGGTGAATATATATACATTTTATGTATGGATTTACTTAAACGAGAATGGGATATATTAAAGGATAAGAAAATTAATAAATAAGAAGGAGAGATTTATGTGGGTATTTTTAGAGGTCTTATGGGTCATGCATCAGAAATGGATATAGAAAAGATAGAAAAGGACTTTGAATTAATTTTAATAGAAGGTGAAGAGGTTGAAAAGGCTTATAAAGTATTAAGGGATTTATTTGTTTTTACAAATAAACGTTTAATTCTTCTTGATAAGCAAGGTATGACAGGAAAAAAGTCAGAATATCGTTCTATTCCCTATAGAAGTATAACTTATTTCAGTGTTGAATCTGCAGGACATTTCGATTTAGATGCAGAACTGAAAATTTATGTTAGAGGTATGAATACTCCAATTCAAAAAGAGTTTAAAAAAGATAAAAATATCTATGATGTACAAAAGGCATTAGCGAATTATGTATTATAATATAAAAAAGGAGCGTATATTTTACGTTCTTTTTTTATTGTATAAGAAAGTATAAATTTTTTTGATATAATAGAGTAGGTGAAAGTCAGATGATGTCTATACCACAGAATTTATGCAAACTATTTACAGTAAAAATATGGTTGCGCTTAAGGAGGTAACTATGGGTACTGGAATAATCAAAAAA
>VEND01000032.1 GCA_009711765.1 Bacillota bacterium
CAAGTTTATCTTCACAGTATGAAAAATTTAGATTGTCTTGATGAACCGCCGTATACCGAACGGTACGTATGGTGGTGTGAGAGGTCGGTAGATAAAATAATTATCTACCTCCTACTCGATTTATAAAGTGACATAAATGTAACTTAAATGTAAGGATAATCGATGTTTATAATTAAGTTTTTTTTATAAAATAAAATATGAAAAAAGAAGAAAGGATGATTCATATGAAAAAAAGATTTTGTTTTCTAATAACGTGCATAACATTATTAGCTTTAGTAGGGTGTGGTGAAAAAGAAACTTCAAAAAAGGAAGATATCTATTATAAAGAAGGTAGTGATATAGATATTAAAGGAAATGTAATGGGGATATCTAAGGATGAAGATAAAAATATATATGCTTTAGTGGATAGAAATATAATAAAAAAGTTTGATGAAAGTGGAAATATAATTAATGAATTAAAATTAGAAATACCAAAGGATAAACCTATTATTCCTATAGCAATAGGACAGGATAAAAATAACATTATCTATGTTGAGATGAAGGAATTTAGTAAGAAGTCAGAAACACATGAAATTTGGAAACTTGATGAAAAGGGAAAAATAAAAGAAAAAATTTCAATTAAAAAAAATGATACAGGTGGATTTGCTAGATTTAAATTTTCAAGATTATACATAAGGGAGAATAATAACTTCATATACAAAAATGATAATAATAACTTAATAGAAGTTGATAAAAATGGGGAAATAGTAAATACATTAATAGGTGATAATGTAGAAGATTTTATAAAAATAGAAAATGTTATATATGGGATTATAAAAAATAATGAAAATAGAGAAATCAAATTAGTAAAGAAAATATTAGGATCTCAGGGGTATGAATACAGTAAAAAAATTGATGAAGATGAATTTGTAGGATATTTAGGATATGATACTAAAGAAAAAAAATTATTATATACAGCTGGAATTAATTCTATTAAGTCCTTTGATTTAGATGGTAATTTATTAAAAACAGTTGTTGATATAGAAAATGCATCATTATTTAGAAAAATTATAAACGTAAATGGATTTGCTGTAAGTAGTAAAGGGAATATATATATGAGTTATATGGAACAAAATGAAAATTTAAAGTCTCCAAAAACTTCGATAGCTGTATTTAATAAAAAGATAGGGATTAGACCAGAAAGTAATAAAAAAGTTCTTACTGTAGGTGTTAATAAAAAAATAGATCAAATGGAATTAAAGTTATTAGCCTCAGAGTTTATGAAAAAAAATCCAGATATCATCGTGAAATTTAACAATTATGATTATAAAGAGGAGTATTTATCGGATTATTTTAAAAAACTAAATACTAAAATTATTTCAGGAAAGGGAGAGGATTTAATCCCTACAGAACATCTTCCAATGAAGAAATATGCATTGAATGGGGTATTTGAGAAATTAAATAAATTTATGAAGGAAGATAAGGAATTTAAAATAGATAATTATTATAAGAGCATATTTGACAGTTTAAAAGTAGATGGAGATTATTATGCATATCCAGTTAAATTTAAACAAAGTGTACTTATTGGAGATAATGATTTACTTAAAAAGAATAATATTAATATAGAAAAAGGACAATGGAGTAGGAAAGACTTCATTAAGGCATTAAAGGATATTTCAAAGGATGAAGGACTATATGGTTTGTCTAAAATAACCAAAATACAGCTTTTTAACATACTCTTTTTAGGAAATAGTGATGAGTTTATAGATTATAAAAATAAAGATACTAATTTTAATAGTGAAGATTTCAGAAAAATATTAAAGGATGTAAAATTAGTATTTGATGAAAATTTATTAAATGAAGACATGACAAAAGTGGAAATGACTAAAAGTGGTAAAGGAACGATAGGATTTATAAATGAAGATAAATTAGGTATGTATAATTTGACAGAAATAAAAAATATGATAAATCATTTTAAATTATATCCATATCCTACAAAGGATGGTAAAGGTGGCTATGGCTTTACAGTAAATGCATATGGAATTAATGCAAATTCTAAAATTAAAGATATTGCATGGAAGTTTTTAAAATATCTAAGTAGTGATAAAGTAAATATGGATTATTACGGTTTTTCAATGCCAGTAAATAAAAAAGAGATGAAAAAGATATTAGAGAAAACTAAAAACAGTGAGAAAAAAGTAGCTTTGTATCTAGAGGATAGTAAGTGGTATTCATTTCCATTAACAGAGGAAGAGATAAAAAATATTCAAGATAGTTTAGAGAATCTGACAATTAATACTCAATTAGACCCACAGGTGAAAAATATTTTAACTAAATCATTAAATAAATATTTTAATGAAGGAATGGGTAAAGAAGAGTTAATAAAAACATTAGATAGTAGAATTAGCACTTATCTAAAAGAATAGAAAAAGTTTAATGCCCATGGGATATGGTAATTAATATTATTTTATCAATGTTTAAATATTAGAGTTTTACAAATCTAAAGGAGAGAGGAATAAAAAATGATTAAAATATTAACTTGGATTTCATTCATAATAGTTGCTATTTGTGGAATAACTTATCAAATAATTGGACAGGAAATTGCTCCTGATGGTACTCTTATAGAACCTTTTTTCCTTATTCCAATTGCATGGTTGTTTTTGTTCATTGGTATATTTTGTATAGTAGTAAGATATGTAAGGTCTAAAATCAAAAAATCTTAAATAATTACTAAAATATTAGAAAGGAGAATATAAAGAACCTATTAAAAGATGTGTTCCAGGACTAAATTGTTTCTTTGTCCTGGAGCTTTAGTGTTCTGTAAAAGGGGGGATATTTTGGAATCAAAATTTATTAGAAAAGAAAAATGGATTGGACTTAGTTTTATAAGCCCAAGTTTGATAGGACAGTTTATGTTCTTTTTTATACCAATATTAATAACCTTATATTATTCAATGATCGATAATCCGATGAGTAAAGAGTTTGTTGGTTTAGATAATTATATAAACATATGGAATAATAGTATTTTTTTAAGAGCTATGAAAAATACATTTATATTTACAGGTATAAGTGTAGGATTAATAATGATTTTATCATTAGGACTTGCTATGCTTTTAAATAAACCATTATATTTAAGAAATATTTTTAGGTCATGTTTTATGGTTCCCCTTATTGTACCATCAGCATCGATACTTATGGTTTGGCAAGTATTTTTTAATTTCAATGGAACGTTAAACAATATCATAACAACTTTAGGATTCGACCCAGTGGATTGGATGAACTCAGGATATTCTAGATGGATCGTTATTATATTTTACATATGGAAAAATATAGGATATGATATGGTTTTATTTTTAGCAGCACTTCAAAATATTCCAAAAGAGCAGTATGAAGCGGCAAGTATAGATGGGGCTAGTAATATACAAAAGTTTCGACATATAACTTTTATAAATATATTACCTACTTTCTTTTTTGTATTTATTATATCTATAACAAACTCTTTTAAAATATTTAGAGAGGTATATCTATTAGGAGGACAATACCCCTATGAAGATTTATATATGTTACAGCATTATATTAATAATTTATTTAATGTTTTAGATTATCAAATGCTTTCAGTCAGCGCTATTTATATGGCTACGTTTATTTTTATAGTTGTTTTATTTTGGAAAAAAGTAGAGAATAAATTAGATATTTAAAAGGGGGAATTTAATGAAAAAGAAAATACTATTAAGTATTTTGGTAGGGGTGATAGCATTTTTATTTATAATTCCTTTAATTTTAACAATTACAAATTCATTTATGGAGCCAAGTCAAGTTCAAAATCAATATGAGAATGTTTTTAATAGCAATAATAAAGAATTTTCAGGTTTGAAGTTTATTCCGGATTGGATTAGCTTAAAACAGTATTATAATGTATTAATATTAAAAACAAACTTTTTAAAGATGTTTTGGAATTCAGTTTTTATGGTTGTTCCAATTATACTTGGACAAGTTATAGTATCCTCATTTGCAGCCTATGCCTTTGCAAAACTAAAGTTTACATGTAGAGATAATTTATTTTATACATATATACTATTAATGCTTATGCCCTTTCAGGTAACAGTTGTACCGAATTACTTGATAGCTAATTTTTTAGGGATATTGAATAGTTTTCTATCTATTATATTTCCAGGGATTTTTAGTGTATTTGGTGTGTTTTTGTTAAGACAATTTATAAAGAAACTACCGGATGGATATATAGAAGCTGCTAAAATCGACGGGGCAAATCATGTGCAAATTTTTCTTAAAATAATTCTTCCTCTTTCTAAGAATTATATAGCTTCACTATGTGTTTTATTAATGATAGATTATTGGAATATGGTTCAACAACCTCTGATATTTTTAAAAGATGTTAGTATGCATCCATTATCTCTTTATTTAGCACAAGTTAATAAGGATGAAATATCCATAGCCTTTGCAGCTGCTACTATATACATGATACCAGTATTATTAATATATTTGTATGCAGAAAACTATTTCGTTGAAGGAATAAAAAATAGTGGGTTGAAAGGATAGGAGGGAAAAAATGGATAGAAAGAAAAAAATAAAAAAAATGATTTTACAGTACTTTGGTATTATTTTAGTGTTAACAATATTTTCACATAGTATAAATAATCTTGCTTTACCTAAGGTAGAAATAATAAAGCCTAGAAGTAAATCATTACAGTTTAATATACAAAAACAGGGGACTATAACACCAAAAAGTTGTGAAAATATATATGCTAAATTTCCTATAACAGTAGAAAAAATATTTATTAAACCTAATAAAATAATAAAAAAAGGTGAAAAATTAGTTAAATTAGATAAAAAAGAATTATATGATTTATTTATTAAAAAAGAAGGAAATTATAAAAAATCTAAGTTAAAGTACCAGATTTCCAAACTTCAAAATAAAAATAAAGAAGATTTAGAAACAGAGAAGTTAAATTTTGAAAAAGAAAGAAGAGAGATTCAGAGAAAAGAAGTTCTTTATGAGAATGGTGCTATTTCTAAAAAGAAACTTGAAGATGCTTTAGATTTATTTAAGAGAGCTAAAATTCAATATGAATATAAAAAAAAGAATGAGCCTATTGAAAAATTAAAGAAAGAATATAATTTAGTTAATAATGAACTTCAATATAAATTAAACAAGTTTAAATATGAGGATATCAAAAGATTATATTTAAATAAGGGAATAATAAAATCACCAATTAATGGTATAGTAAAAAGTATTGATATAAGGGAAGGTGAAAAAACAAATAAAAAACAAAGTATTGTACAGATAACTGACCCATCCCTTGGATATGAATTTAAATTTTCATTAAGAAAAAATATCTCTAGATATATAAAAATAGGAGATAAACTAAAGGTTAGCTTCAAAGGGGTTGACGATTTTCAATTAGAATGTAAAATTATAAACATTTCAAATGACAAAATGGAACCTAATAAATTAAAAGAAATAACTTTATACATTAAAAGTGGCAGATTAAAGGGAGATGAAGTAGCGATTATAAATGAATATAAATCGACTAAAAAATATAATATAGTACTACCAAATACAGCAATAGGAGAAGCTAATAATGGAAAAAAATTTGTATGGACTATTAGAAGTGAAGATAAGGCCTTTGGGAGGGAATATTATGTAAATAAAAGATATATTACAATTGGAGAATCGGATTTAGAGAATACAGTTATTACAAGTGGTCTTAAAAGATTTGAAGAGATTGTAAAAAATATTACAGAGTTAAATCTAAAAGAAGATGCAAGGGTCTTAAAACAATAGAAAGGAGGTAAAAGAAATGTCTTTTAAAAAACTATCTATTGGAGCATTAATGGTTTTTAGCCTCCTTCTTATTATAAATGATTTAGCTATAGAAAATATATCTAAGGTTATTAATACAGATAAATCCTTTTATGAAATATCGAAAAGAGATGATGATATATATATTAAAATAGAGGATTTAGATGAATTAGAAACAACTTTAAATACACAAATACTTTTAATAAGTAAGGAAAAAAGAAAATGTAATATATTAGGAAAGGAGTATGATTTTACTTTAAAAGGCATTAAGGGAAATTATATTAGTTTTTTTCCTATAAAAATGAAAAGAGGTACATTTTACTTTGATAAAAATCTAGATACAAAGTATCCTATAGTAATGGATGAAAAAATTGTACAAAAAATTTTTAAAAGTGAAGATATTTTAGGCTTTAATTTTTCAAATGATAAAAAAACGTATGAAATAACAGGTATCTTAAAGAGAAATTTTCTTTCTATATTAAGTGCAAAAGAAAATATAGCATATATACCCTTAGTTTCAATGAAAGATGATGATTTTAAGGTTCCTATTGAAGCAATTTATATAATGAGTGAAGATTATGAAAACAAAAAGCTAAATATAACTACAATTAAAAAAGTTTTAAGTCAATATGGAATAAAAAATAGAGATATAAACATTACTAAGATACATGAATATGTTAATAAATTAAAAATCATGCAGACTATAGTAATATTAATTTTAACTTTTTTAATAGCAAAGGATTTATATAAAATACTGAAAATAAGGTGGAAAAAATTTCATACTGTTATAAGAAAAAACATGTCTAATAATGACTTTAAAATAAAAGAAAATATAAATTTAATTATCAGAGAAATTATAGTAATTATAGTGAGTATCTTAGTATTAGGCTATCTTATATATAAAATTCCTATAAAATATTTACCCATTAAAGAAATTATGAAGGAGGATGTTATTACCCTTACTTATTATTTAAATACTATCAAGGGTTATTTTAAGGAATCCTTTATAAACAGGAATCAGTACTTAACTTCATTAAATTACATTACTAAAGTTTTCTATAGCGTTGGAGCTATAACTTTTATTATAAGTTTCATTCCATTAATGTTTTATAGGAAATATAAGGGAGTTGAAAATAATTTTTTTATGGAAAGTATAAGTATTATAATTATTATTATGATTTTTTATTTATTAAGTTTTAAAATTTCTTATATCTTTCTTATAAACAAAGATTTGCTTATTTTATTAACCACTTTAACTTTTATTGAGAATATAAAAACCTATTTAATAGAGTAAATTTATTTTAGAGGAGGAGCTTTATGAAAAACTTTTTTGCATTAATAATATTTATAATAGGGTCTGGTTGTGCTATTATATACAATATTATCGGGTCTGAAGTATCTTCAGATGGAACCCTTGTAGAGCCATTTTTTTTGATACCACTAAGTTATTTTTTTATAGCTATAAGTATAGTTATCGGGCTATTGTCAGTTATTCTTAAATTTAAAAAAATTAATGATGAGAAGTAGTGTCCTTTTTATATTTTCAAGAAAATTATGGTATAATGAAATTAAAAAGTATTAATAACCATTAATCTAGGAGTGATTCTATGGATTTAGAAAAGCTAAAAAATATGATTGATGAAAGTGAAAATATTGTTTTCTTTGGTGGAGCAGGGACATCAACAGAGAGTAATATCCCGGATTTTAGAACATCTGATACTGGATTATATAGTACTAAAGGTGAGAAGTATCCACCTGAACAAATGCTTAGTCATAGTTTTTTTATAAATCATACAGAAGAATTTTATAAATTTTATAAAGATAAAATGATCTATAAAGATGCAGAACCAAACTTAGCACATTTAGCCCTTTCTAAACTTGAAAGACAAGGAAAACTAAAAACAGTTATTACACAAAATATTGATGGACTGCATCAAAGGGCAGGAAGTGAAAATGTTTTAGAACTCCATGGTTCTGTTTACAGAAACAAATGTATGAAGTGTAGAAAGAGTTATTCTTTAGAAGAGATTATTAAAAGTGAAGAAATCATTCCAAAGTGTAGAGAATGTGGAGGGATTATAAAACCTGAAGTAGTCTTATATGAAGAAGGATTAAATCAAGAAGTAATAGAAAGTGCTATAGAATACATAGCTAAAGCTGATGTTTTAATAGTTGGAGGAACATCCCTTGTAGTATATCCTGCAGCAGGACTTATTGAATATTATAGAGGTGATAAATTAGTACTTATTAATAAAAGTACTACGCCTTATGATAATAGAGCTGATTTAGTTATACAGGATAGTATAGGAAAAGCATTAGATTATGTAGTAAGTGATTAGTTACAAATTAACTTTAATTCGTAATTTAAAAGACCTAAACTAAATAATGTAATTATATGAACATTTTTACAATAAATTACAAAAAGGAGTTTTTGAATTTTACTAGAATATATATGTAAATCGTTGTTTAAAAGAGGAGATGATTTACATGATACAATTCAGT
>VEND01000089.1 GCA_009711765.1 Bacillota bacterium
GTATTATTTATTGGTGATTCTACCATTTATCTTAGGGGGGAGAACTTAAAAATCCTGCTAAATCTTTAAATTTCAATGATTTAGCACTGGAAATATATCAGAATAAGTTAATTTTTTTGACGGAACAACTTTAAGGATAGGAGGAAAAGAATGAAAAAACAAAGGGTTTTAATAACAAGTTTAGTTATATTAATGATGTTAACTTTAATATTTGCATTGAATGTTAGTGCTGTAAGCGAAGAAAAGCACAAATATTTGCAAAAGGCAAAGATATTATTACAAAAGAGAACAAAAGTTATGAATGATGCTATATATGAAAATAAGAAATTATCATTGGTAAAAAAAGAATTGGCAAAAATAGAAAAAGGAAGTTGTTATGATTGGGATGTTGAAGTTATTGAAAATTTTAGAAAGAATCCTACTGATTATTGTTATGTTCATGGCTTAAAGGTAAGTGAAGTTAAAAATATAGATATAAAGGATGATATAATAAACTTTAAGTTATTAATAACTTGGAACATTGAAGATTATAATGGTAAAATGGAAATTAAAGAGAAATATAATCTAAAAATAGTAAAACAAGAGGATAGTTTTTATATAGAAAAGTTTGATATAATTAAATAGAGAATCTAAAATCCAGATGATATCTGGATTTTTTATTTAATAGACTATAATTTTATAACATAGATATATCTGATAAAAGGAGGGAAAAAATAATAGCAATTATTAAAAAATTACGATATAGTTTTAATATAGTCTAATTACAAAAAATATTTAGAGGTGTATTATGGATAAAGAAAATCTTGATGTAAAAAGAATTAATAAAATCTTAAAAAAGACTATATCTGCAATTGATGAAGGAAAAAAAGAAATGTTTGATATTGCTGAAAATGCTAGAACTGATGTTGATATACTTAAGTCTCAGCTAAATGATTTACAAAACAACTTAACTAAAGTTATAGATGAAGTTGATAAATTAGAAGTTGATGAAAGGATAAGTAGAAATACTTTATCAAAGGTAAGTGAATCCTTTGATAGATATAGCGAAGAGGATATAAGAAAAGCTTATGAAACTGCGAATAATTTAAGAATTAAATTGATGCTTAAAAGACAAGAGGAAAAGGAATTAATTAAAAGAAGAAATGATTTAGAAATAAGACTTAAAAATTCACTAAAGACTTTAGAAAAGGCAGAAAAACTAGTAACACAGGTTGGAGTAGCAATGGAATATCTTAATGGAGATTTAGATAGTATAGTAGAGTCGGTTGAAGATATGAGTAAAAAGCAGTTTCTAGGAGTAAAGGTTATAGAAATGCAAGAAGAAGAAAGACAAAGAGTAGCAAGAGATATTCACGATGGACCAGCACAATCTATGGCAAATCTTGTTTTGAAAACAGAACTTTGCGAAAAATTATTAGATATAGATAAAAATAGAGTTAAAGAGGAATTAAAAGATTTAAAAGGTATAGTAAGGGGAAGTTTAAAAGATATTAGAAAGATAATATATGATTTAAGACCAATGAGTCTAGATGATTTAGGTTTAATTCCTACGGTAAAAAGATATGGTTATGATTTTACTGAGGAAACTGATATTAAAGTTGAAGTAAGAGCTATTAATGAGGAAATACAAATAAAATCTATAATTCAGCTAGCTGTTTTTAGAATAATACAAGAGGCTTTAAATAATGTTAGGAAACATTCTAATGCAGATAGAGTTAGTATATACATAGAAAATGGAGATAAATTTTTAAATTTAATAATAAAGGATGATGGAATAGGATTTAATAAAGAAAAAGCCTTAGATGAAAGTAGCGATATAAATGGGGGATTTGGTTTAATGGGAATGAAAGAAAGAGCCCAATTATTAAATGGAGAATTAGATATTATTTCAAATCCAGGAGATGGCACAAAAATAGTTTTAATAATACCTATTAATAGAAAGGATGAAGTTAATAATGAATAAAATCAAAGTGTTGATAGCAGATGACCATTCTTTAATGAGACAAGGACTAAAACAAATACTAGAATTAGAAGATAAAATAGATGTAATTGGACAAGCATCTGATGGAAAAGAGGCATTAGATAAAACGATTAGTATGAAACCTGATGTTATTTTATTAGATATAAATATGCCAGAGATAACAGGAATAGAAGTGCTAAGAAGACTTAAAGATATTGGTACTGATTCTAAAATAATAATGCTTACTATACATGATGATAGGGAATACTTATATGAGACAGTAAATATAGGAGCAGATGGTTATGTATTAAAAGATTCAGATTCTGATACTTTAATTAAGGCAATTAAAGATGTAAATGAGGGAGAAACATATATACAACCTAATTTAGCTAGTTTACTTGTAAGAAAGTATAGTACAAAGGAAGATAATCCAAAGGAAAAGACAAAGAAAGATTTATTAACTAGGAGAGAATATGAAGTAATTGGATTAATAGCAGAAGGAATGAATAATCGAGAAATAGCAGAAAAACTTTTTATAAGTGAAAAAACAGTTAAAAATCATGTTTCAAATATATTTAAGAAAATACAAGTGTCAGATAGGGTTCAAGCTGCTATATTTGCATACAAAAATAATATTAAGAAAATATAAAAAAAAATATTTTGGATTTAATTGACAAATAATAAAACAAAATATAACATTATATTTAGAGTCTAGAAATATATCGAAATCGATGGAGGGATAATATGGCAGATGAGACTAAAGGAAAAAAATTACAAAAAAACCTAACTCATAAGTGGGAAAACGTTTGGAAAGATATGGATTCATCAGAAGAGAAAATAGTAGAAAGTTTTAATGAAGAATATAAAGAGTTTTTAGATGTAGGTAAGACTGAAAGAGAATCAGCAGAAGAAATTATAAGAATAGCAAAGGAAAATGGATACATAGAATTAAACGAAGTGATAAATAAAAATATGGAAGTTAAACCTGGTACAAAAATTTATGTTAATAACAAAAATAAAGCGGTTGCTATGTTTGTATTAGGGAAAGAAGATATTACAAAGGGAATGAATATTGTAGGGTCCCATCTTGATGCACCAAGAATTGATCTAAAGCAAAATCCTTTGTATGAAGATGGAGAGTTATCATTATTTAAAACCCATTACTATGGCGGAATTAAAAAATATCAGTGGGTATCACAACCATTAGCTTTACATGGTCTAGTTATAAAATCTAATGGAGATAAAGTAAATATAGTTATCGGAGAAGATGAAAATGATCCAGTATTTATGATAACTGATTTATTACCTCACTTAGCAAAAGATCAAATGGGCAAAAAAATGGGAGAAGGAATCACAGGAGAAGGCTTAAATTTAATAGTAGGAAGCAAGCCTTATAATGAAGATGATTTAAGTGATAAAATAAAGTTAAATGTTTTAAATATTTTAAATGAAAAGTATGGAATTAAAGAAGAAGACTTTACATCGGCTGAATTAGAGGTTGTTCCAGCTGGCAAGGCTAGAGATTTAGGTTTAGATAGAAGTCTTGTTGCAGCCTATGGACATGACGATAGAGTATGTGCATTTACTTCATTAAAGGCTATATTAGAAATAGATAACCCTAATAGAACAAGTGTAGGCTTATTTGTTGATAAAGAGGAAATCGGAAGTGTTGGAAACACAGGTATGCAATCAAGATTCTTAGAAAATACTGTGGCTGAGTTAATAGATTTAACTTCTGATAGTTACAGTGAAATAAAAACAAGAAGAGCTTTAGCTAATTCTAGAGTATTATCTGCAGATGTTTCAGCTGCCTTTGATCCTAATTATCCTAATGTTTTAGATAAAAGAAATGCTCCTTATGTAGGAAAAGGTGTTACTTTAGTTAAGTATACAGGAGTAAGAGGAAAAGGTGGAAGTAATGATGCTAATGCTGAGTATATGACAGACATAAGAAGAATATTCAATGAAAATGATATAATCTGGCAAATGGGTGAACTTGGTAAAGTTGATCAAGGTGGCGGTGGAACAATCGCTTATATGCTTGCTAAATATGGTATGGAAGTTATTGATTGTGGTGTACCTGTTTTAAGTATGCATGCACCTTATGAAGTTGTAAGTAAAGCAGATGTATTTATGACATATAAAGGATATAAAGCCTTTTATCAAGCATAAAAAAACGGTGTTAATCACCGTTTTTTTCTATATAACTTATAACATAGTCTCTAAAAGTATAGGCTAATGGACATAAGTGTCTGCTATTATGATAAACAAAATAAAATTTTCTTTTTAAATTTAAATTTTTAGCATAAAATCCTTTGATATGGCCTTTTTCAATTTGATCTGTAACAGCCATTTTTGAAATTACGCTTACCCCTAAGTCTAATTCTACAAATCTTTTAATGGTCTCATTATCTTCAATACAAGCAGAAATATTTAAAGAATCAAAATCTAGATTTTGTTCTTTTAATGAGTTTTCTAATAATAATCTGGTACCAGAGCCTTTTTCCCTTAAAATAATTTTTTCATTTAATAAAAAATCTAAATCTAATTCACTATAATTTTCCCAAGGATATTTATCGTTATTAGGTGTAATTATCATAAGTTTATCTTCAATTAGTTCAATATATTTTAGGCTTTTAGATGGGTATTTAGCACCTACTATACCAAAATCATTATAACCTTCTAATATACTTTCTATTACTTTCTTTGAATCATTATGAGATATTGTTACACTAACATCAGGATGTTTTTTAATAAATCCTTTTATAATGTAGGGAAGCACATATTGTTTTGGTATGGAACTAGAACTTATTTCTAAATGACCTTGAATTTTTCCTTTATATGCATGTAATTTAAATTCTGCTGTATCTCTCATATTAACGATATTTACAGCGTAATTATAAAGTAAATTACCTGCACCTGTAGGTGTTATTTTTTTTGAAGATCTATTAATAAGAACAGTGCCTAGCTCTTTTTCTAAATTTTGTATGTGACTAGTTATTGTTGGTTGTGTTAAGAAAAGTTTATTTGCAGCTTTTGAGAAACTTTTCATATTTACTACTTCTATAAACGTTTCAAGTTGTCTAAAATCCAAAACATCACCACTTTCAATTGATTGGTCATAAAATACTTATGTATATAATATAATTTAAACGTACTTAAGTTGTCAAATTTATTCCTATAAAAAGGAATTTTATAATTTATGTTTAATTGTATAATATGGAATGAAAGGAGGGATTTTATGGATAGAGAATATATATGTCCTCACTGTAAAAGTAAAATACATATAGATTGTAATTATTGCCCTGTATGTGGAAAGGATATGAAGGAGTTAGAGGAAAGGAATTTAAGAGATCTAGAGGGATTAATAAATATTTATCCAAGGGCATCTTTATCTAAAAGAATTTTAGCTGCACTTATAGATTGGGGAATTTCAATTGTAGGAATGTTACCTGGAGTATTAATATTAGTTATAGGTATTTTAAGAACTGGTATGTATAATAATTACTATTCCCATAATTATTATGCTCACTCTTATAATTTTCCAGGATTCTTTATTTTAGGTGTTTTGTTAATAATCTTAGGATTTTTATGGAGAACTATATATGTCTTTATAAAGGATGGCTTTACTAATGGACAGAGTATAGGAAAAAGGGCATTAGGACTTATGGTAATTGATTTAAAGGATAATACACCTTGTACTAAGGGAGAGTCTGCTATAAGAAGATTAATAATGGTATTATTAAATTTTGTGCCTATAATTGGTTGGCTTGTTGAACCTATACTTATAATAGCAAATGAAAAGGGGAGAAGGTTAGGAGATATGGCAGCTTCTACCCAAGTTATAAACATAGAGTATTATAAAACTAATATCTAAAATTACATTATGAATATATAATTAAAACTTCTAATTCTTAAAATAGAAGTTTTAATTTTGTTTAAATAGAAAGAGTAAAAATATATTTGCTAAATCAATGGATATATAATATGATTAAAAAAACAAATATAACTTTAGTAGGAGGATCAATATGCAAGCACATAATATATCAAGATTAATTAAATCAGAGGATCTAAATCATCATGGAACTTTATTTGCTGGAAGAATGGCTGAGTGGTTCATCGAGGGAGGATTTATTACAGCAGCTAGTATTTTAGGAAAACCTGATAGTTTAGTTTGTAAGAAATTACATGGTTTGACATTTAATGAGCCTATTAATAAAGGAGAAATAATAAATATTGAAACAAAACTAGTTTTAACAGGAACAACTAGTTTAAAGGTATATGTAAAGGTTACAAAAGCAAATGATACGAAATGTGTAGTTGATGGTTTTATCACTTTTGTTTGTGTTGATGAAGATGGTAATAAAAGGCCACATAATTTATCTCAACCTGAAGCTATAACTGATGAGGAAAAGAGTTTAATTTCTAGAGCTAAGAATGAAAGATGAAAATTAACATAATTAAAAAAGTCCTTTAAAAGGGCTTTTTTTAATTATATAGAATATATAATTAAACATATAAAAGTTTAAAATATATATAGATGTGTTTTATGAATTCACTATAGAATGTATGAAACTATAATAAGATTAGTAATTATAAGGGGGGGACTATGCTATTAAAGGATAAATTACATAAATTAATGATAAATAAAGAAAAAAACGAAGAATTTTCAGGAGTAGTATTAATTAAAAGGGGAGAAGAAGAAATATTTTCAGGAGCATATGGGTATGCAAATAGAAGTTTTAAGGTAAAGAATACATTAGATACTAAATTTAGAATAGCATCAATTACTAAAATGTTTACTGCCATTTCGATTTTAAAACTTATAGAAAAGGGAAAGTTTGATTTTGATACTGAAATTGTTAAATACTTAAAACTCAAGGAAACAAAAATACCAAAAGAAGTAAATGTTTATCATTTATTAACCCATACTTCTGGTATAGCGGATTACTTTGACGAAATGAATAGTGATGATGAGGATTGGGAAAAGTTATGGCAGAATAAACCTATATATAATATGAGAAGTTTATCAGATTATTTTCCTATGTTTGCATATAATAAGCCTGTATTTAATGTTGGGGAAAAATTTCAATATAATGGAGCTGGATACATACTATTGGGAATGGTTATAGAAAAGGCTTCTGGGATGTCTTATTTTAATTATGTTAGGAAAAATATTTTCAAAAGATTAGATATGAAAAATTCAGATTTTTTATCCCTAGATAAAGTATATGATAATGTAGCTGAGGGGTATGAGATTGTCAAGGATAAAGATAATAATACTATTACATGTATGAGAAATATATATACAACTACACCAAATGCTGCTTCAGATGGAGGTTCAACTTCAACAGCAAATGATTTAATGATATTTATAGATGCACTAAAGAATTATAGACTTCTATCATCTGAAATGACAAAGAAGATATTATCCCCCCAGGTTATATACGAAAGTGCCGATGGTTTTAGGGGATATAAGTGGAGGTATGGATTTGCAAATTACCTTATACTAGATAATAATGATAATGTTATAAGAGGTGGTCATACAGGTGAGGAATATGGTGTTAGCTGTAGATTGTATTATTATCCAAAGTTAAATATTGATGTTGTTATATTATCAAATCAAGGCTTATGTGCAGGATCATTAGGATGGGATATACATGATATTATATTGGATAGTAAACTCTAAAGCGGCCATGCTTAAAGGCCGCTTTTTCTAGCTAATCAGATCCTTTATCCATTGATATCCTTCCTTAACGAACCTTTCATTAGGGACTTTATGGGGAGTATGTTCAAAAACAAAGGTGATGTCTTTACTTTGTAATAAAAAGTCAATTATTTTTTTTATTTTGTAATTAACTCCATTAGTTTCTTGGGATGGATGAACTGGAATCCAGATATGTTTATCTTTAATATAATCAACATTATGTAGATGAACTATCTTAATATGTTTTTTAAACTTTGATAAATAATTTAGTATTTCATTTTCGGTTGCTATTAAGTAATCTCCTATGTCAATACATATTTTTATTTAGAGTTTCCCCAAAATACAAATTTAAAATCGTCAAAGTACGGTTAAACAAAGGCTTTATGCATTATTAACTGTTGTGATTGCTTGATTTTATACAAGGGCTTAGGCATGAAATTTTCTATACCAGACATTGCTTTTTTTAATATTGTA
>VEND01000179.1 GCA_009711765.1 Bacillota bacterium
TTAAGAGTTGATTTTACTTAGTCAATAAAATTATACCTTATTTCAGGGGGGTGGCAAGCATTTTATATATAAATATGTAAAAATAAAGGTTTTGTTAAGATTTTTAGCAAAAACTTTTGACAAAACCCTTGCACGGCTAGGAGGAATATAATGAAAATAAATGAAGTGTATGATTATGCAAAAAAAATAGGTGTTTTAGTATTTTCGACAATCAATAGGGGCGAAGTTCACTCGAGAGTTGCACATTTTAACGGATATGATCAAGATGGAATCTATTTTAGAACTATGAAGAATAAGCCCTTTGCTAGACAGCTTATAAAAACCAATAAAGTTACAGTATGTGGATGTACAGATACGAATATCATAGGCCATAAAGAAGATGGTACGCCGATTTTTCCACCTAGTTATTCATTTAGATTAATAGGAGAAGTGAGAATGGTTCCAGAGGAAGTTATTAGACAAAAAGCTAAGTCTAATAAAGATTTAGTGACAGCTGCAAATGATATCGATAAATACCCAGCAATGAAGGATGGAAATTTTGTAATCTATAAAGCAAAAGGTGAAATATTTGATGTAGATTTTGATGAGAGTAAAAGAGATCATAAACTATTAAGAACAAGATTTTCATACGGTGGGGCTACTTATAATCAAGCAGGTCCAAGAATAACAAGTAAATGTATAAAATGTGGCAAATGTAAAGATATTTGCACTTTTAAGGCTATAAAAGAAGGTAGTCCTTATAAAATTATTCCAAAACGATGTGATGATTGTGGAAGTTGTATACTTAGTTGTCCCGTTAATGCTATTAAAGAGTCGTTAACATTTTGATATTTTTTCTAATAAAGATTTCTCAACATCATTAATCAAAAGTAGGATATGGAAGGATCATATACTTCCCATTTAAATAGTAGTTATTAAAAAATAACAGGATTCTATATGTATAATAAAGTCCTAATAAAAAGGAGTTTATATATATTTAAAATTATTTAAGTATAAACTTAATAGCTTTATTTACTTTTTCATCAATATCTTCAGGATAACAATGTCCTATACCTTTGTATATATAGTATTCAAATGGGAAGTTAACTTCTTTTAGTTTTTTAATTAAATCTTTTACAGAATCCTCTTTTTCATTTTCACCTTCCATAATAACACCTTGGATTTCTTTTCAAATTCTTTAAATTTGATTTTAAGCCCCGATTTTTTTAGTTACTTTAAGCGTTATTCCTATTATAATTATAAAATATTAAGGCTGACACTGGTATGTCAGTCTATAAAAATTATCAATTATAGTAGGTTTTAGTTAGATAATAAACAAGCGCACATAACAATAAATATACTTTAATGTAAAATATTACAAAACATGATATACTAAAATTACTATGCATTATTTATTGAAATATATTATATTTAAAATTAAAGTCAGGGGAGTATAATGAGGGGGATTAGAAGATGAAAAAGTTTTTAAAAGTAGTGATGCTATTAATATTAGTTATAGGGTTATATAGTTTTATAAAATATTATGAGGACATAGAAAAATATGTAACTAAATTTGAAGAAAGTACCGTAAAAGACTTAGCTGTTAAACTTAAAAAACATGATAAGGAAGAAATTAAAAAAATATTAAAAGAATATTATAAAAGTGATGAAAAGTTAGTCCCGCTTAAAGCAATAACAAAAGCAGGTGATGATATAGAAAGAAAATTTCTTGATAAGATAGTATTAAAAATAAATGAAAGGGAATATATTTTTAGAAAAGAAATAAAATTGTTTGATAGAGATGATTTGCAAATTATTGATAAAAAAACTAGATCATACAAAGCTTTATGTGCAGTGAATATGGTGAATAAAAATAACGAAAGTGAAAAAGAAAGAGTAGTTATACCATTAAAGCTAATAGAAAAAAATGGAGAGTTTTATATAGTAGATAATAAAAATTTATCATTATCAATGTATGGTGCATTAAATTATTATATTAATCCTATAATGTTAAATAGACCAGACATAATACATTCTAATACAACAGTACATACTAGCGGTTATGTAGATAATGAGAAATTACGCAAACTTAAAGTGATACAACATGCTGTACCACATAAAATATTATATTGGACTATATATAAAAATATAGAATATAACGTTATAAGGTGGGAAGTAGAAGTAAAAGACAGGATGTGATTTAAATCACTTCCTGTCTAGTATAAAAATTTCAATTTTAGGTAGTTTAATATAACTTATTTTTTAGTAATAAAGATATAGTTTTTAGATATTTTTTTTTATTTATCAACCATTATTTACTTAATATGCTATCAAAGCTTCGGTTTGTTTCTTTTAGATATATTTCATTTGGAATGAAATTTTTATTTAGCGCAGCTTTTGTACTCTCTGATAACTTTAAATTTTTAACAATCTCTTTACCTGCCTTTTCTAAATTTTTCTTATATGCTGATATGATAGGTTGTAATCCTTCTTCGGAAGTAGTTAAAAGAGGACCTTGCGAAGCATAAATTTCTCCAATTACTTCTGTATGCATATGATGTGACGCCCTTTTAATCCAGTGTGAAATAACCTGAAAGTGCTCTCTTTCTGGAAAACCACAATTTGACATCAATACTAATTTAGGAACTGAATTTTTCGATGAATCAATATGACGAGTCTCTCCATTTTGATCTTTTTCCATGTGAGGATCTCCTAAAACTATCATTCTATCCATAAAAACTTTTAACATACCAGAAATATTATCAAAATATAGTGGTGTAGCTAAAACAAAAACATCTCCCCCTTTTGCAAGTTTTAAAACTTCTTTCATATCATCGTCAATTACACATTTACCTGGACTATTAAACCAACATGAAAAACATCCTTTACAATGTTCAATACGTTTTTCTGATAAGAAAATGTTAACAGTTTCTGCCCCTGCCTCCTTTGCACCTTTTAAAAAAGATTTACTCATTACATTAGTAGCACTAGCTTTTCCCTTTGGACTTCCATTAATTGCAACTATTTTCATTATAAACTTCCCTTCTTTTTTTATTTGTTACTATAAAAATTACGAAATATTCTAATTTCCCATTCTTTTATTCCCTCCTCAACCCTATATGTAATACCTGTAATAAGTTAAACTATTACACATCTTTGATATTATTATATTTCACACTTATAAAACTGTCAATCTTTTTTTGAAATTTCATACAAAAAATACCTTTTTCTATCACTAGACAAGTTTTTATTTATCCTTTACTTGCATATATTTAGTAAAGTAGGGGGGATGCTTTTGAGAAGGAGACTTTTTTTTATAACAATAGCTTTTATATGTTCTATAGTTGTTTTATTACTTGGTAATAAATTAGAATTTGATAATGAAAAAGGATATAATAAGTTAGAATTAGAAGCTAAAAATGTATATCACAAATATGAAGAGTGGGAAGAAAAACAGTTAAAAGAAAATCCTGATTATGATAATCTATGGATTTTAATTAATATAGATAGTAAAACACTTTTTTTAATCGATCTTAATAAAAAAGAAATTATTAAAAAATATATAGTAGCTGTAGGAAAACCAAGTACCCCCACACCTATTGGAAATTTTATAATAATACAAAAGGCTAAATGGGGAGCTGGATTTGGAACTAGATGGATGAGACTAAATGTACCCTGGGGCAAATACGGAATACATGGAACAAATAAACCTAATTCAATAGGTTATGATGCATCCCATGGTTGTGTTAGGATGAAAAATAAAGACATAGAAGAGCTTTATGGCACTGTTAAATACAAAACCCCTGTTACTTTAATAAAAGGTGCCTTTGGACCCTTTGGGCACGGATTTAGAGTAATAAAACCTGGAGATAGGGGAGCTGATGTACGAGAGGTTCAAAAAAGACTTAAAAGAAAAGGGTATTATTATGGATATTTAGATGGTGTCTATGGAGATTATATGAAAAAAGCATTACTTAAATTTCAGAAAGATAATGATATGCCAGTAACTGATAAAATTTGGTATAATACATATAAAGAATTAGGAATTTTTCTTATGGAGTAGAAAATTTTATAAAATCAGAAAGATTTATGGAAAAAATACAAAGAAAAAGCATTGGATTAAATCCAATGCCTTTTTTAAAATTACTCTTCATTTAAAAGAACTTCAAATTCATCTACTAATTCATCAAACTTATCTAGAGCTTTTTCAACTGGTTCTGTAGTAGACATATCTACTCCTGCATTCTTTAAAAGTTCAACAGGATAGTCTGATCCACCGGCTGCTAGAAACTCAAGATAATTTTCCCTTGCTTCGTTTCCATCATTTACTATTTGATCACTTAATGTTATACCTGCTGATAATCCTGTTGCATACTTATATACATAGAAATTCATATAGAAATGAGGTATTCTTGCCCACCATAGTTTAACAAGCTCATCTACTGCAAAATCTTCACCATAATATTTTTTCATTAAATTACCCCATGTTTCATTTAAAGTAGATGCATTTAAAGAAACTCCAGCTTCTGCTTTATCATGGATAATTTTTTCAAATTCTGCATACATAAGTTGTGTATATATAGAACCTCTTATTTGTTCTAGATATGAGTTTATAAGATACATCTTTTCTTTTTTAGATTCAGCATTTTTTATTAAATAATCAAGCATTAATGCTTCATTAGTTGTAGATGCAACTTCAGCTGTAAATGTAGGATAATCAGCTGTTATATATGGTTGCTTTTCGTTTGAATAATAACTATTTAAAGCATGACCCATCTCATGGGCTAAAGTTGAAACATTATTTAAAGTTCCATTGTAGTTTAATAATACATATGGATGAGTATCATATCCACCCCATGCATAAGCACCTGAACGCTTATTTTGAGTTTCATATACATCTATCCATCCATTATCAAAACCTTTATTTAAATCAGATATATATTCATCTCCTAATGGTTGTAATGCTTCACTTACCATACCTTTAGCATCTTCATAGTCTATATCTGAAGAAACTGAAGGGACCATATTAACATACATATCATAATAATGAACTTTATCTTCAATACCTAAAAGTTTCTTTCTTAATGATACATATTTATGTAAAGGCTCTAACTTATTATTAACAGCCTTTAATAAATTCTCATATACTTCAGGTTCAATATTATCAGGACTTAGTGCTGCTTCTAAAGCAGAATCATATTTTCTTGATTTTGCATAGAATATGTTTTTCTTAACTTCCCCTGATAAATTTGTTGCTAAAACATTTATATAATCTTTATAACTATTAAATTCACCTTCAAATGCTCTTTTTCTTAAATCTCTATTTGTACTATCTAACATTTTGCTGTATGTTCCTGGAGTTAAAGTAACTTCTTCTCCATTTTCATTTTTTATTTTTGCTAACTTTCTATCTCTATTATCAAAGATATTATATATATTATCTGGAGTTGATGCCATTTCACCTGAAAGTGCTAAAATACGTTCTTCAGCTGCTGTAAGGGAATGTTCTTTAGATCTAAATAAGTTTTCAATATAGAACTTATAAACCTCTAGATCATCTTCCTTTCTAAAAAACTTATCTATTTTTTTCTTAGATATTTCTAGTATTTCTGGATTCATAAATGAAAGTTTAGTTTCTAACTTTACATATATTTTTACTGCTCTATCAGCTAAGGATAAATATTTTTCATTAGCTGTGTTTTCATCACTTTTCATATTTGCATAAACATATAATTTTTCGACTAATCTATATGCTTTATCTTTTAATTTTAAAGCCTTTAAAAGTGTTTCACCAGATTCGTTTAGTTTACCTTTATACTCATCAATACTTAATATCATTTCTTCTAACTTTTTATAATCTTTTTCCCAAGCTTCATCATTTTCATAAATATCTTCTAAATCCCATTTATATTCATCTGCAATATCTTCCCTTGTTGGCACATCTGTACCTTCAGCATAAATACTTGTAGATGTCAAAATCATAATTAGAAGAATACTCCAAACTAAAACTTTTGTTTTTAATCCTCTTTTACTAATCATAGTTATTGATTTCCCCCTTAGAATTGTTTGTTTTTTATAGATCTTTCCTTTGAAGTTTGTATCCCTCCTTTAAAATGTATTTTGGATTTTCGAACATAAAATATATTCAGAAAATTCCAAGTTTTACTACAATAAATATTATAATTCATATATCATGAATAATTTGTAAAAAATTGTAGAATCAGCATTTTTTTTATATATTTAATAAACGGAGATATTATTATTAAATATATTTATAAGAGATCTTTTCAGTAATAAAAGAGAGTTAGTAATAGATTTTAACAATAATGGCGATATGCCAATAACCGACAAAATATGGTATAATACATACAAGAACTTTGAAGTATTTTTAAGAAATAAAAGATTGTATTTTCTGTTTTCTACTTGGGGGTGAAACTATGGAATTAAATAAAAGAAGAATTAGAAGATTAGCTGAAAGGATATTTAATAAACAGTGTAAGATAAAAAAGGAATTAGAAAATTTAAGTGATGAAATGAAAGAAAAGTCAATAGAGGATACTGAATATCATTTATATTATCTTTTTCAAGCCATAAATTTAAATAGTAAAACACTATTTAATGATTATGCAAGTTGGCTAAGAACTCTTTTTATAAGTATAGGATTACCTATAGAATACGTTACAATTAACTTTGAGTGTATAAAAGTAGAATTAAAATTTGTTTTATCTAAAAATGTATATAAAACTCTTTGTGAATATATAGATAGTGGAATAAAAGTAATTGAAGATAAAAATTATTTAGATAAAGAAATAGAAAATAAAAATCTTAAAAAATTAGCTAAGAATTATCTTAATGCTTTATTAGCTGGAGATAAAACTAAAGCAAGTAATATTATTATGGATGAAGTTAATAATGGAGTGGATATTAAAAGCATATATTTAGATGTATTTCAACCTACATTAGAAAAAATAGGTACCCTTTGGCATCATAATAAGATAAGTGTTGCAAAGGAACATTATTGTACTGCTGTAACTCAATTTATAATTTCAAGATTATATGGACATTTATTTGATAGTAAAAAAACTAGTATAGGAAAAAATATGGTTTCTGCTTGTATAGGTGAGGAATTACATGAAGTTGGTATAAGAATGGTTACTGACTTTTTCGAATTAGAAGGATGGGATACATATTATTTAGGAGCTAATGTGCCTAATAAAGATATAATAAAATCTTTAAAAGAATATGATAGTAATCTTTTAGCTATTTCTACAACAATGACTTATCATATAAGTTTAGTTAAAAATTTAATAGAAGAAATAAGAAAAGATGAAAGTTTAAAAAATATTAAAATATTAGTAGGAGGGAGACCATTTAAAATAGATAAAGACCTTTGGAAAAAGGTAGGTGCAGATGGATATAGTTTAGATGCTAAAGGTGCAGTTAATTTAGCACAAAGGCTAGTCAAAGGAGATGTAAGTTATGGATGATACTGGCTTTGCTTTAATTTGTGATAAAAAAGGAAATATTGAAAAGATAATTAGAAATGATATTAATAAATTTCCTATTGAAAATCATCATAATTTATTAAGTATGATAGATGAGGGAAGTGTAGAAAAATTACTTAATTTTTTAAAAGAAATTAAAGATGAAAAATCTTCTATAGGTTGGGAAATTAATATAAATACTGAGGATATAATACCACTTTATTTGATTCCGTTAAATAAAGAATGAAAGCATCCAATAAATGGTAAATGAACACCAAAAAATAATTTTTATAATTATATTTATTTTAAGATTAGCAAAATTGGTACTCTAAAGTCAAATTTTATTTAGGTTTAAGCGTAAAAAAGGGCATAGAATCCCCAGGGAGCTTTGGGAAGATTTAAAATTATATAAGTATTATAAGAACCTGTCAAAATCCAGGTAGTATACTTTTTAGGTCCTTTGACAGAACCTTAAT
>VEND01000139.1 GCA_009711765.1 Bacillota bacterium
ATGATTTAGCATATGCTTATATCAATTATAGAGTTATAATAATGTAAAGTAAATACATAAATACTTTAGTTAGTACAATGAGTTTACCAACTTACTTTACATTATCATTTACTATACATAACCCTTGTAATGTAAAGCTTTACATTATAAGGGTAAAATTGAACGTTGGTTTAAAACGCTCCATGATCAATGGATGAATAATATTGACTGGACTGATTTTTCTTCCTTAGAAGAATTAAATATATCATTATCAAAATATGTTGAAGAAAAGTACAATAGAAATATTCATAGTGCTATAAACAAAAAACCTATAGACAAATTTATAAAGTCTATTGAACAAATTAAATTTGTTCCTTCTAAGGAAGAATTAGATTATATTTTCCTTTATAGGGTAACCCGTAGGGTCAAAAATGATTCAACAATTTCTATAAATAAAAATTTATTTGAAGTACCATTAAAATACGTTGGTGAAACTGTTAATGTCCGTTATGATCCAACTGATTTAGATAGAGCTTACATTTTTTCTGAAGATAATAAATTATTAGATAAGATTTTACCTGTAAATAAAATTGAAAATTCTAAGGTTAGAAGATCTCAAAATATTAAATCCATAGATTTTTCACCATTTTCAAATGATAAATAAAATTTAGGAGGTTTTTATAATGTATAAAACTTATTATGGCTTAAAAATGGATCCTTTTATTAAAGATGTAAACATAAAAAATCATTATACGTCGAAAGATTTTAAAGAAGCAATAAGTAGACTTGAATTTCTTAAAAATACTAAAGGCTTTGGTCTATTAACTGGAGAACCTGGTGTGGGAAAGTCATTTCTTTTAAGATATTTTATAAATTCTTTAAATACTAATCTTTTTAAATGTGTTTATATACCCATTTCAACTTTAACAGTTATGGATTTTTATAGAGCTTTGTGTAATGGATTAGGATTAAATCCAGCCCATAAAAAAATTGAAATGTTTAAACAAATTCAAGAGGCAATTTATAATTACAAAGTTAATAAAAATATTACTCCAGTGATTATAATAGATGAAGCACAATTTTTAAAAAATTCTCTATTGGATGACCTAAGGTTGATTTTTAATTTCCAAGTAGATTCTAAAGATTATTCAATACTGATTTTATCTGGTCAAACACCTTTTATAACCCAAATAAATAGACAGACCCACGAAGCCTTACGGCAAAGGATAGTTGTAAATTATAATTTAAAGGGTCTTTCAAAGGAAGAAACTAAAGATTATATAAATACTAGACTAGAAATAGCAGGTTGTCATGATTCTATATTTACAGAAAGTGCTTATGAACTACTTTATTCAAGTTCAAATGGTTGCTTAAGAGTATTAAACACCTTAGCCAAAATGAGTTTGATATCAGGAGCAAATCAGAAATTAAAATCTATCGATAATGAAATAATTTATCAAGCTCAAAAAGAGTTAAATATTATCGCATAAGAACCGACAGGTTGAGTATGTCTTCTCCTTTAGGGAGGATAGAGCAATGTGGGGACACAACTCGAGCGTCCTAAAGGAAGGTTGATCTTTAATCTCCCCTTCTGCCTAGGGGAGAAGGCATACTCAATTCACATAGAAATGATTTACCTTAATAAGCGATAAATCCCGGGGGTTTAAGGGGGCTGGCCCCCTTTTTCTTTGTTTTAAAGATGTAATAAAGTGATTTTTTTGATCTTTCAAGAATAATTCTTACTTAAATTATTTAAATTATCTATGATCTTTAATGATATTTAGGCGGAAATATTTTGACTTTTAAAGGTTGAAATAGAGTGCTGTTTAACACCAACTACAAGGAACAAGTTATTTCAGATTATAGAGGAAATCCTTTAATTGAAGCCCTTCCAAGTATAATGAGTCCTAATGAAGTAGTAGAGAGATTGTCAATTTATCCACCATATAATCCTAGAGAAAGAGAATTACATAGTCACTATAGAATTCATATCCTTAATAGACTCTTTCAAATATTTCAACCCCTTCCTATGAATATAGATTTAGAAAATAGAATTTCTAGAGTAATAAGGCAAGGATATATATATAGAAATCCATTTGGGAGAGAACTATCTAAAGGATTTAGAGAAGATTATAAAAGAATGCACAGTACATGTGGATATATAAATAACGGATATAACACATCTGCCTGTGGATTTACCCTTATTGGAATATCAGGGTTGGGGAAAACTACAGCATTAAATCATATTTTAGATATTTATCCACAGATCATTTCTCATTCAGAGTATCAAGGAGTGCCACTTGCAGCCTATCAAGTCGTATGGATGAAATTAGAATGTCCCTTTGATGGATCAATTAAAGGGCTTCTATTTGACTTCTTTTCACAGATTGATAGACTACTTGGAACAAACTACTATGAAAAAATGACTAAAACGAGGGCAACTACAGATGTAATGCTTACTGCTATGAATCAAGTTATTAGAAGTTGCTCACTTGGCTTACTAGTAATTGATGAAATACAGCATCTAAGCACAGCAAAATCTGGAGGAAGTAAGAGAATGCTTAACTTTTTTGTGAATCTCGTTAATAAAGTTGGAGTTGCTGTAGTAATGGTTGGAACCCCTAGATCAGCAGGAGTTCTACAAAGTGAATTTCGTCAAGCAAGAAGGGGGATCGGTATAGGTGGTGATATGATCTGCGATAGACTAGAAAAAGGTAAAGTGTGGGATTTGCTTATTAATGCAATATGGCACTATCAATGGACGAAGGAAAAGACACCTTTAACTAAAGAGTTAAATGATGCTATGTATGATGAGACACAAGGAATACCAGATCTCGTTACAAAACTCTATGCAATAGTACAAGCGAAGGCAATATCTAGTGGGAAGGAACAAATAACTACAAAACTCATAAGAAAAGTGGCTAAAGAAAATTTAAGACTGGTACAGCCTATGATTAAAGCATTAAGGAGTGGAAATCTTAGAGAGATTGCTAAATATGAGGATATTTCTATTGGAAATGTAGATTTTAGTGATATATTAAACAAGACTAAGCAGAACATAGACATGAATTACATGCTAGAAAAAGTACAGAAAAACAAGGAGAAGGAGAATCAAAGTAACAAAATAGTAGTAAAAGAAGAAAATAACAAATCAAAGAGGCCTAAGGCTAAGAAAGAACCAATTAACCCACATGATATTAGATATATAGTTAACGAGGCAAAGAAAGACAGTAAAAGTCCTTATGAGGCACTGAAGGAAAGTGGAGATATAATTACTTATGATAAGGATATTTTCAGTGGGGTGATAGCATGAATTTTTTTCCTACACCTTATCCAGATGAAGTATTATATAGTACCCTTGGAAGATACTGCATAAGAAGTGGGAATGTTAGAGAAATACACAACTTTGAAGATTTATTTGGAACTAAGAACTGTATTGCATCTTTAGAATTACCTTCAAAACTCAATAATTTAGTAGAGAATATGCCTGTTAATTCACCATATACAGCAGACGGTTTAATTTATAATAATACTCTATTTCCATTTTATGCATCATTTACTCCTCCAGATAGAGCAGAAAAAATAATAGAATCAATGAGAAGTGGTAGAGGTGGAGATGCTTATATTAGGCTAGGGTTAGTATCGAATTCAATCACATTAAATCAATATTTTAAGTTCTGTCCAGAGTGTTTTAAAGAGGACATAGAAATATATGGGGAACCGTATTGGCATAGAATACATCAAATTACAGGAGTCTTTATGTGTCCGAAGCATAAGACTCCTATTTATAATAGTAATCAATTGATTAAAGCAGGAAATAGACAGAGATTTATTAATGCATCTGAAGAAAATTGTATTATAGAAAAAGAGATAGAGTATCCTGATGAAAATATAGAAAAGATGATATGGATGGCAGAAGATGCAGAAGTTCTTCTTAATAATAGATTTGGATTTAAAGAACAGGAATGGTTTAAAAGTCAGTTTAGAGCCAAGTTAATAGAAAAAGGTTATGCAAGGATGAACAACTTTGTACACCAGAAAACATTAAGAAGGGATTTTATAGATTTTTATAGTGAAGGGTATTTAGAACTGGTTCAGTCACCTATTAAAGATAAAGGTCAAAACTGGTTATCTTCTATGGTAAGGAATAATAGTAGAATTACATTCGCATTGAGATATCTATTGTTGGCAAGGTTTTTAGAAATACCGTTATATACTCTATTCAATGAGAAGATAGGATTTAGCAGTAAGGAGAATAATATTGATTCTTATCAGAAACTATGGGAAGAAAGGTTGATAGAACTATGCCAACTAGATTTGTCCATTAGGGATATTGCTAGTGCTTTAGACTCTACACCAAAAACTGTGAGAAAGGCCATAGATGATCTAGGAATTAAGCCTTTTTGGAAGTACAATGGTGGAGGAAAGTATATAAATAAGAAGTATACAGCGACTAATGAATTCAGAACTAAGAGAAAAGAGTCAAGGGAAAAGTGGATTGAATTACTTGCTAAATATCCAGATAAAAGTAGTAATCAAATTAAAGGCTATAATCAAGCATTATATAGATGGCTTACGAAGTATGATATAGAGTGGTTAAGACAGCATTCCCGTACAATCCAAACAACTCCTACTACTGTTGATTGGGATAAAAGAGATAGAGAAATATTGACTAAAGTTAAAGAAGTTGTCAAAGGTATGAGAGAAGGTAAACCAGAAAGAATAACATGGACAACTATAGGTAGTAAACTAGGAATAAGTGGATGGCTGTCAAAAAGAAAAGATAGATTACCTTTAACCAGAGAATATATTGAATCTGTTAGAGAGAATCTTAAAGAGTTTCAGATCAGAAAGATTAGATGGGCGATTAGTAAGTTAGAGGGAGAAGGTAGAGAAATAACCTTTTGGAATGTAGTTGAGACAGCAGGGGTTAAGCCAAGTTATATGAAGTATATTTCAGAAGAAGTACATGAAATATTATTTAAAAAGGGATGTAATTATAGTTTCTTATCAATATTAGATAATAAGTAATTGTTCTTCTGGTCGTGAATATTTATAGTTTAGGATACTGTTACAAGGATTATTATTAAAAGTAAAAATATTCGAGAAGTAACAAGAGGTTGAAAGGAGTTATAGAAGAAAAATATACTTTTAGATGAACTACTAAAGGTATAGAAATAAAAAGTTTTAAATTGATAATACAATTTACTTTTAAAATATATTTTCAAAATTTGAATTGGTAAAAGTTACTATAGTATAATATAAATATAGAATATTACGAATAATTCTACACTTAAAAATTTTTTAAAAATATACAATAAATTAGGGTTCATATGTGTTGGTTTAGATTCATAATAAAGGTTAAATTATAAACTTAACGCTACTCTAGTTAAATTATTAAAGAGAGGAGATAGGAATGGAGTTTACACAGGAAATAGATTCTTTCATAGAGGACTTTGTTAAATGTATAAGAGAGGATTGTGCTTCAGTTTTTGCTGGTGCAGGATTATCAGTATCTTCGGGGTATGTAAACTGGAAAGAATTATTAAGGAGACCAGCCAGAAGAATAGGGTTAGATGTTGAAGAAGAAAGTGACTTAGTAACTTTAGCACAATATATTTATAATAAAGATGGGTCAAAGCAACCTATGGCTGAATTAATAAGAAATAATTTTGTATCAAGTAATAGAATCAATGAAAATCATAATATTTTAACGAGATTGCCCATAAAAACTTTTTGGACAACCAATTATGATTCATTAATAGAAGATGCATTAAATCAGAACGGTAAGAATCCAGATGTAAAGAGGTCAGTTAGGGATCTATCTACAATAATTAGTAAAAGAGATGCTATAGTGTATAAAATGCACGGTGATATAAACAATGCAAATGATGTTGTGCTTATTAAAGAAGATTACGAACTTTATGATTTAAAAAATCAACTATTCAGTATAAACCTTAAAAGAGATTTAATATCAAAAACATTTTTGTTTATAGGATTTAGTTTTGAAGATCCTAATTTAGAATATATTTTAAGTAAAATTAGAATATTAATGGAGGGACATACAAGAAAACATTATTGTTTTTTCAGAAAGATAAATAGAGAAAATTACTCGGATAACGAGGAGGGAGAAAAAAAGTTTCAATATGATAAGATTAAACAAGAACTGAAGTGTGCTGATTTAAAAAGGTATTCTATTAATGCTTTATTAGTTGATGAATATTCAGATATAACAGAGATTTTAAAGGAAATACAGAGAAGATATAAAAAAGATCATATATTTATATCAAGTAGTGCTGATGAGTTTGAAGAATTTAAAATAAAAGATATTAAACCACTAGAATTTATTCATAAACTTACTAGCGAAATAAGCAAAATAGGTTGTAAAGTTATTACTGGTGTAGGCAGAGGTGTAGGGAGTGCAGTATTAAATGGTGTTTTAGATTATATGTATAAAACAAATACAAGAAAACTTGATGATTATATAATTATGAGACCATTTCCATTATATGCGACAGACAATAATGATTTAGATGAAATAAAAAAAGAATATAGAGAACAAATGGTTAAAATAGGTGGGATTTCTGTTTTTATTTTGGGGAATAAAGTTAAAAACGGAAAGGTTGAGATTGCTGACGGAGTGTTAGAAGAATTTGATATAGCAATCGAAAGTGGATTAAATGTGATACCTATTGGAGTAACTGGATATGCGAGTAAATTGTTATGGGACAGAGTAATTAAAAACTTTGAAACATATTACCCTAATAATCCAGACTTAAAGGAGGACATTGAGTCGTTAAATGATCCAGAGTTGAAATCAGATGAAATTATTGAAATAGTGTGTAAAATAATCCGTAGATTAAAAGAAGGCTATTAGATAAATACTAGAAAATAATAAAGAAAGATATTCAATATACTTAACAACACAAGATCTTAATTATAATAACTGTAAGAATATTAATTAGTTTGTTAACAATATCATAAATTGATAAAGTTTTATGATAAACACTTAAAAACACAGAAAAAAGGGGGAGGCTTTAATGGGGCGTAAAATATTTATATCATATAAATATGCAGATTCTGATGTTAGACATATAAAAGGGGAAGATTGGGAGACTAATACAGTTAGAGATTATGTAGATGAACTTCAAGAAATATTAGGAGAATCAAATCAGATAAATAAAGGCGAATCTGATGGAGAAGATTTATCTCAACTAAGCGAAGAAACAATATGGAAAAAATTAAAAGACCGTATTTATGACAGCACACTTACTATCGTCTTAATATCAAAAAATATGAAAGATATATTTAAGACAGAAAAAAATCAATGGATTCCACGAGAAATTTCATATTCGTTAAAAGAAACTTCACATACGGATTCAAGTGGTAATTCTGTTACATCTAAAACAAATGCAATGCTTGCTATAGTGATTCCAGATAGAAATGACTCATATAGTTATTACACATATAAGAATACTTGTTGTGATACTAAATGCAGGACTTTACTTACAAATACACTTTTTTCTATTCTTCAGAAAAATATGTTTAATATAAAGAGTCCCGATAAAGATGATTGTGAAAGTGGTTCAACTATATATCATGGAGATAGTAGTTATATACCTTCTGTTGAATGGGACACTTTCATAAATAATATTGATACATATATAGATAAAGCATATGAAATTCAAGATAATATTGACAATTACAATATTTATAAAGAGGTAAACTGATGTCATAATAACATTGAACTTTGTAGATTACGATTTGTAATACATTTCCTTAATCCATATACCTTAAAACTGCTACTATGTATCCCACAAATAAACTTCTATCACAGAAAATAAACATTTATCAAAAACATGCTCCCAAGAATCGAAGGATATCTTAGGAAGCATGTTTTTTTATTGGAAAACTAAATAAAAAAAACAAAACAGA
>VEND01000112.1 GCA_009711765.1 Bacillota bacterium
TTCAGAAGTTCAAAAAATGGTTATAGCAGGACAAATGCTAAGATAAGGAGGTTATTTCAATGAATATAGTTGTTTGTATAAAACAAGTTCCAGATACAACAGAAGTTAGATTAGATCCAGAAACGGGCACTCTTATAAGAAAGGGAGTTCCTAGCATTATAAATCCAGATGACAAGAGCGGTTTAGAAGCTGCTTTAAAATTAAAAGATAAATACGATGCAAAGGTGACTGTTCTTACGATGGGACCACCTCAAGCTAAAAAGGCTTTAAATGAAGCATTAGCTATGGGAGCAGATGATGCTATATTATTAAGTGATAGAGCATTTGCTGGTGCAGATACTTGGGCTACATCATATACTTTAGCTTCAGCAATTAAAAAATTAAATTATGATGTAATAATTGCAGGGAGACAAGCCATAGATGGAGATACAGCTCAGGTTGGACCTCAGATGGCTGAGCACTTAGAACTACCCCATGTAAGTTATGTTGAAGATTTAAAGGTTGAAGATGATAGTTTAATATTAAAAAGAGTCTTTGAAGATGGTTATCATAAAATTAAAGCAAAAATGCCTTGTTTAATTACTACATTATCAGATATGAATGAGCCAAGATATATGAGTGTTCAAGGAGTATTAGATGCTTATAGAGAAAAAGAAATAACTGAATGGTCTTTAGATGATTTAGGAGAAATAGATACTAGTAACTTAGGATTAAAAGGATCACCAACAAGAGTTAAAAAATCCTTTACTAAAGGAGCTAAGGCTAAAGGTGAAGTTCACAATGATGTAAATCCTAAGGAAGCAGCTAAGATTATAGTTAAAAAACTAAAAGAGAAACACATTATATAGTATAAGGAGGGATTTAAGTTGAATATAGCAGATTATAAAGGCGTATACGTATTTATAGAACAAAGAGATAAAGAAATTCAAAATGTTTCTTTAGAACTTTTAGGAAAAGGTATGGAAATTGCAGAAAAATTAAATGAGAGTTTAACAGCTGTTGTGTTAGGACATGGCTTAGAAGATAAATTAGATGAGTTAGTATATTATGGAGCAGAGAATGTAATTTATGCAGATGATAAAGCATTAGATGTTTACATGACAGAACCATATACAAAGGTTATAAGTGAAATTGTTAATGAAAATAAACCAGAGGTAATGTTATTTGGAGCAACTGCTATAGGTAGAGATTTAGCTCCTAGGGTTTCAGCAAGGGTTAAAACAGGATTAACTGCTGATTGTACGTCTCTAGATATAGATGAAGAAACTAATAATTTAATGATGACAAGACCTGCATTTGGTGGAAATCTTATGGCGACAATTATTTGTCCAGAACATAGACCACAAATGTCAACTGTAAGACCTGGAGTTATGGAAAAGCTTGAAAGAGATGAAACAAGAGATGGAAATATCGAAAAATTAAAAGTAGAAATCCCTGAAGAAAGCGTAAATGTTGAAATATTAGAAGTAGTAAAAGAAACTAAAGAAAAAGTAAACATCGAAGAATCTAGTGTATTAGTCTCAGGAGGTAGAGGATTAGGTAATCCAGAAAACTTTAAAATGTTAGAAGAACTTGCAGCAGGACTTGATGGAACGGTATCAGCATCAAGAGCAGCTGTTGATGCTGGATGGATTAATCATGACTATCAAGTAGGACAAACAGGTAAGACTGTTAGACCAGAACTTTATATAGCATGTGGTATATCAGGAGCAATACAGCACGTTGCTGGTATGGAGACTTCTGAGTTTATATTAGCTATAAATAAAGATGAAGGAGCTCCTATATTTGAAATAGCAGACTTAGGAATTGTAGGAGATATAAATAAAGTTGTTCCTGCAGTTATTGAAGAATTAGAAAATAAATAAAAAAAGATACCCTCTGCTTAAGCAGAGGGTATCTTTTTTTATTTATAATATACTACAATACATTAAAATATTAAAATAATAATTTGATAGCTTACGATTATTGATGTACTATAGTATTAGAAGAAATTAAAATAGAAAGAGGTCGGATGATGGAATTTTTAGAAAAAACATTAAGAACAATCATTGACAGTTTTACTGATGCTATCATAGGGATTAATAAGGATAGAGAAATTATTGTATTTAATAAAAAGGCTGAAGAATTACTAGAAATAAAAGCAAAGAAAGCTCTAAGAAAGCATATTGCAGATGTCATATCTAATACTAAATTATTAAGGGTTATTAAAACAGGTAAAGAAGAAATTAATGAAAAGTTTAACTTTAAGGGTAAAGAACTAAAGGTTAATAGATTGCTTGTTAGAGTCGATGGTAAAGTTGAAGGCGCTATTACTATTTTAAAGGACATAACCGCTATAGAAGAAATGAAAGAAAGAATTAGTGAGGATGAAGACTACATAGATATAATCAATACTCTTATGAATACTTTTAATGAATGGGCTGTTGTTGTTGATGAAGAAGGTATAATAACTATGATGAGTGATGCATATAAAGAATTTATAGGAGTTGAAAACCCTAAAGGAAAGCATGTTACTGAAGTTATACCAAATACAAGGATGCATATTGTATTAAAGACAGGAGAAATGGAAATAGGTGAAGTCCAAGAAATTAAGGAAAATAAAATGATATCTATGAGGGTTCCTATAAAGAAGAAAGAAAAAATAGTAGGAGCTGTGGGTAAGGTTATGTTTAAAGATATTAGTAACTTTTATACATTAAGTAGAAAAATTACTAATTTAGAAAAGGAAATACAATATTACAAGGATGCTTTAGGAGAGGAAAGAGTGGCAAAGTATTCTTTTAAGAGTATAGTTGATAATTCTAATAAAATAAAAATAGTAAAAAATCTTGCAAAAAAAGCAGCCAAAACTAATTCAAATATATTAATAAATGGTGAAAGTGGGACAGGTAAAGAGTTATTTGCTCATGCAATACACAATGCAAGTCAAAGAAAATTAGCCCCCTTTATTAAAATAAATTGTGCAGCAATCCCTCATGATCTATTAGAATCAGAACTATTTGGATATGAGGAAGGAGCATTTACTGGAGCAAAAAAAGGTGGAAAAAAAGGTAAATTTGAAATTGCAAACGGTGGAACTATTTTGCTTGATGAAATTGGAGATATGCCAATGAGTATGCAGGCAAAACTACTTAGAGTAATTCAGGAAAAAGAAATAGAAAGAATCGGAGGAAATACGTTAAAAAATATTGATGTTAGGATAATAGCATCTACAAATAAAAACTTAGAAAAAAGTATTAGTAAAGGAGAGTTTAGGCAAGATTTATACTATAGACTTAATGTAATGAAAATAACAATTCCTCCTTTAAGGGATAGAAAAGAAGATATCCCAACTTTAGCAAATTCACTTAGGGCGAAAGTGGCAAATAAATTAGGTATATACGCTGAGGGGATAACTAAAGAAGCTATGGAATATTTACTTAACTATAATTGGCCAGGAAATGTTAGAGAGTTAGAAAATATTATTGAAAGAGCTATAAATTTATTAGACTCTGGGCTGTCTATAACACCTGAACACTTACCTAGTAGGTTAACTAATGTTAAATCTAGAAAAATAGAAAGAGGTAGTAGATATTTAAAGGAAATAATTGAGGATGTTGAAAGAGAAGTTATAGCAAATTGTTTAGAAGAATGCGAATGGAATAAAAATAAAGCATCAAGGATTTTAGGTATAAGTAGAGCAGGTTTATATAATAAGATAAATCAATATGGATTAAAAGAATAAAGTTATTAAAAACCCATTATAATGGGTTTTTTTGTTGACAAATAATGATATAAATATTATTGTTAATATAACAAGTGTTATATAACAGTAGTTATATTATGGAGGGATTACTATGACACCAAGAAAAACTAAAATTACTAGGGAATTAATTTTAAATACAGCATTTGAAATAGTAAGAGATAAAGGAATTAATGCTATTACAGCAAGGAAAATAGCATATGAAATTAACTGTTCAACACAACCTGTGTATAGTACTTTTAATAATATGGAGGAACTTAAGAATGAAATTGTAAATAAAGCATCTGAATATGGATTATCGAAAATTTTAAGTTATAAAGAGACTGGTTATGTATCATTGGATATGGGATTAGGATATCTAGATTTTGCAGCTAGAGAAAAAGAATTATTCAAAATATTATTTTCATCAGAAAATATCGTATTCGATAATGAAAATGATAAATATATATTTGATATAGAATTACAAATAAAGCAAATGAGAAAGGATCCTAATTTCAAAAAAATTAATAAAGATCAAATAAAAAATATATTAAAGAAACTTTGGATTTTTACACATGGTATTGCAACTATGTTAGTAAATGATTCATTTAAAGCACCAAGAGAGGAAATAATTACTATGTTAACAGAAACCTATAATTCATTGTTAATTAACGAATTAATAAAAAATGGTCAATATGAAGAAGCTTTTAATAGTTGTAAAAAGTAAAGGGGGTAATTTTATGGATATTTTGGAAAGAGATTGGTATGAGATTATAAAAAGAAGACATTCAAGAAGAAATTATATAAATAAACAAATAGATAGTAAAGTGTTAGAAAAATTAAATAAGTTCATAAAAAAGGTTAATTCATTTAATAGTGGTGTAAGGATTAAAATCGTAAATGAATCCTGCGACGGAGTATTTAAGGGGATAATAGGTTCTTATGGAAAGATTAAAGGCGCTAAATCTTATGCTTGTATTATTGGAAATACTAATGAAAATTACATAGATGAAAAAATAGGATACTATGGAGAAGCATTGATACTTAAGGCTACTTCATTAGATCTAGGTACCTGTTGGGTTTCAGGAACATTTAAAAAAGAAGCAGTAAATGAATTTATTAAATTAGAACCTAGTGAAAAAATCTATGCAATTACACCTATAGGGTATGTAAAAGAGGATTATTCATTAACTGAAAAACTAATGAATAAAATGATATCAAGTCATAAAAGGAAAGATTTAAATAAAATTTGTATAGAAGGATTTAATAGTACTTGGCCTAAATGGATAAAAGACGGTATAAAATGTTCTCAGTTAGCACCATCTGCTATTAATAGACAGCCTTGGTTATTTTCTGTTGATGGAAGTGTAGTAACTGTACAAACTAATAATATAAAAGTAAATAAATATTCAAAAAGATTGGATTGTGGAATTTCCATGCTTCACTTTGAAATAGGAGCTCTTCATAATAAAGTTAAGGGAAAGTGGAAACATCTAGATTCTTCAAAGGTAGCTAAATTTATTCCTAATGAAAGATAAAAGCGAAAAAGTAAGTTTCTATTGTTAAAAAAAACCCTAATAATTTTTACTTTGAGTTTAATTTCAGTAGGAATTATCATAAAAAAATGGGGGGGTAAATTAATGGAGGAAATAAAAACAAAAGTAAAAAATGATAATTGTATTAATTGTGGATGTTGTATTAAAGTTTGCCCAGCTAAAATATTTATTTCTTCAGATAATGAAGCTTTAGTTAAAAAACAGAATTTAAAGTATTGTATCAATTGCGATGATTGTAAAGCAGTATGTCCTAAGAAAGCAGTTGTTAATAAAAATTTAAATACTAAAGAAATTAATAATATGGGGTTGAATTATGAATCTGAGAAGTTATTAAGTTTTTTAGAAAAACGAAGGTCTATAAGGAGCTATAAATCAGATAATTTATCAAAAGAAGAAAAACAGTATTTAAACAAAGTGTCTTCATTAGCACCAAAAGGTGGGCACACAAAATCGTTGAGAAAAACTGAAATTATAATTATAGAAAGTGAAGAGTTAATTAATGAAATAACTAGTTACTCTTATCAGTATTTAAAATTACTAAAAAAGAAATTAAATTCGTTTTGGTTTACTATTTTTAAGTTTTTTAATAATTCTTTAAAAGAAAGTTTAAATAATACCGTAGATAGGATAAATTTAACTTTGAAAGCACATGAAGATAATATTAATATGTTAACTTATGATGCTCCAAATTTAATTATTCTTCATGCCGAAAAAGATAATCCAGTTGCACAAAAAAATTTAACGATAATGGAGTATCAACTTATGTTAGGAGCAGAGGGTCTTAACTTAGGAACTTGTTTTTTAGGCTGGGTTAGTTTTGCTTTACAATCATTTAGACTAAAAAGAACGGATGATTTAAAAGAAATTTACGAGAAATTGGAAATACCAGCTAATAGAAAAATACTTAGTGCATTTTCAATAGGAAGAAAAAGAGTAGATTATAAAAAATTAAAGTCCAAAAGAAATATGAAAATTGCAGTTAAATAACATATAGTATTTTGTCCTCTTTGCTTTATTAAAGAAATTTTCTTAAGAATTAGTGAACCTTTTGATAATATGAATCGTTATATTATTAAAAGATCGGAGGGGTATTATGAATTTAGAAAAAAATAAGGTTACTATAAAGGGAAAATATAATCTGAAAGGATCACTTACCATACCAAAATCTAAAGAGAATAAATATCCAGCAGTTTTAATAATACAAGGTTCTGGAGATTTAGATAGAGATGGTAATAAAAAGAAGTTAAAACTAGATATATATAAGAACTTAGCTAATATTATATCTAAAGAGGGATTTGCTACATTAAGATATGATAAAAGAGGATGTGGTGAAAGTGAAGGTAATTATTTTGAAACAGGCTTTTGGGATTTAGTTGATGATGCAGAAAAAGCTTTGACCTTTTTAAAGAACCATCCAAAGATTGATAAAGATAATATAATTATTATAGGGCATAGTGAAGGGGCTATTATTGCTCCTACATTATATCAAAGACAGAGATTTAATGGATTGATATTGTTATCAGGAGCTAAAGAATCAATAGGTAATACTATAAAAAGACAATTAGAAGATACTATAAAGGAAATTGATAGTTTTACAGGAATTAAAGGATTCATCGTAAGATTATTAAAAGTGTCAGATAAAATAAGGAAACAAAATAAAAAATTGATTAAGAAAATATTAGAATCTAGTGAAGATGTTATTAAATTTAAGGGAAGAAAGGTAAATGCAAAATGGATGAGAGAACATTATAATTATAACGTTGAAAGAGCTTTTAAAGATGTGGAGTGCAAAACATTAGTACTTGTTGGGGATAAGGATATACAAGTTGTTCCAGAACAATCAAAAGAGGTGGCAAATGATATAAAAGGACCTTCAGAATATCATATTATTAAAGATATGAATCATATACTAAAAAAGGATCCTAAGTCAAATAGAGAAATATCTGATGTTAAAAAGTATAAAAAAATGAAAGATAGACCTATGGATAAAGAATTAATAACCTATATAAAAGAATGGCTAAAAAAATTTAAATAAATGTATAATAGATATTAAAAAAGTCGATATAGACAAATTTTCTATATCGATTTTTCATTAAAAGTTTTATATTATTTTGAAAATATGTAAACAAGTAGGTGTTTAAATGTTTTTATTTAACAATGAAGAATCCTATATTTATAGAAGATGTTTGATAATATTACCAATAATAATGATAATTTCTATAACATTTACTCGAATATTCGATGGGGCAAAAATAGAAAGCTATTTTTGGTTTATATGGAGTATGGCAGCTTTTATAAATGTGTTATTACTTGGGATAAGAGAAGTATTTGCAAGAAAAAATAATATAGGTTACATATACTTTTTATTTGATGTAGTGTTCATTTTAGGTATTATATATATTTAGAGTTTGGTTTAAATCTTTAAAGGGTTTAGTAAAGAAAATAATACTGATTAGAGTTTCCCCATTTTTTTGAGAGTAGATGAAAAGTTTGTTGTGGATAAGTAAAATAGGAGTAATATCTTTATTAACAGATTTGATTTTTTTGCATAAAAATAAGCAAAATAGCCCATTGTTTT
>VEND01000095.1 GCA_009711765.1 Bacillota bacterium
ATACATCACAATATTTAGATCTAATATTATTAGCAATAAAAACATTTTTACAATGTTTACATCTATTAAATACTATTTTTTCATCTGTAACTGCAAAGGCATATATGGTTTCTATTGTAGTTTTTAAAGAATCAAACTCCCATGCGATTGTTGTTTTATCTAACTGATTAATTGTAAAACCTATTTTTCGAGCATGGAATTTTCCTGCCATAATCGTAACATTTTCTGTTAAATTCACTGAAGTGTTTTTATATACCAATAGCTGATTAAAATGTTTGGCTATCATTTTAGCAAAATCTATAATCCAATTAATTTTTTCTGAATAAAACTTAGAGAAAACAAGATCTAATATAACTGGTCGCTTTCCATAAAACTTAGGTGAATCCTCCCTTTTAACAATATCTACACAATTTTTATATTTATTAATTGTTATCTCATCATCTTCTACAAAGGGGATGAACTGATTTATATATTTACTTTCATCCATTATTTTTTCTTTAGTTATATGATTATTTTCAATTAATAAAACTTTTTCATCTCCTACAATATTTTGATTATATACACTAGCACTAATAAGTCCAAGTAAACCATATTTCTTAGCAAATATTAAAATTTCATTATATAACTTTTCTTTGTTTTTTTTATTCATTTCTTTTTCTAGCTTTAAAGCAACATCTCCAATATTTATTAAGTTTATAATTAAATCTTCCGCCACATTAAACGGGTTATACATACTAAAGCTTGCATTTCCAGATGGTGTTATATATATATCACCTGTTGACGTTTCTTTAATATCATAGTCACTATATCTAATCCAATCCATTGCAAAACTACCTACTAAATCAATCTTTCCATCCATATTTATACCTCCTCTTTATTGTAATATGTTATATATGTTTAACTATTACATATGTTACTAAAATTATATACCTATTATAAATATTTTGTCAACTTTTTTTAGTCTAGTTGAAATAATTTTTCTTAAATAAAATAAACTACCGGATGATATCCAGTAGTTTAATTATCCCTTATTGAGTAAAGGTTAATAAAATTTATTTATTATGTTTTAAATAATCTGATTTATATATACAATAATATAGAGTAGTAACTTTCTTATTATCCAATAATTTTAATTTTTCATTCTTTTTAAACCTATATTTAAATCCACATTTTTCATTTACCCTTTTTGAATTATGGTTAAAATCATAATGTCCACACCAAATTAAATCTAAATCTAACTCATTAAAGCCATATTCAATTAAACAATTTACTGCTTCAGGAGTAATTCCTCTTCCCCAATATTTAGGGTTTAGAACATATCCTATCTCCCTTTGTTTTAAATTAGAAAGACTATCATCAGGTTTTCTATTATGAAGTCCAATACCTCCAATAACTTTATTTTCTGATTTTAAAACAATAGCATATGTATCATTATTTTCAATAAACATCTTTATAATTTTTTTGCTTTCTTCTTCATTTTTATGTGGCGGCCAGCCTGCGTTAGGACCTACTAATTCGCTTTTAGCATATTCATATAAATCCTTACTATCAGTTTCTTTCCACTTTCTTAATATCAATCTATCAGTATTTAAAGTCTTCATCTAACTACCTCCTTTATAAAAATATATAGATTTCATATATTATAACCAATAACATTATATATTTCAATGTATTTTTTAAATAAACCCTTAATAGATACCACACTCTTATTTTTTATGAACATGTTATAAATTACTAATTTATTATTGATTTTTTCTAGTATAGATGATACTTATATTATAGGGAACTTTATATAAGGAAGGTGTATTATGACTAAATTAGAACTTAAAACTTTATTAAAAAAAGCAGATAAAAATCTATTAGAATCCATTATACAAAGAATTACCTCATCAAAAAATGGAAAACTTTATAAAACAGATTCCTATATAGTTTATACTATAGGTGTAGATAATGAAGATGGACACTTAAATGGTGTCTTATGTTTTGATGATAATTGTGGTAAAGAAGTACTAAATACGGCAAATAAATTCTTTAAACCTATGAATCGTAACTATGTAATCTGGATAAGAAATCATGCCGATAAGAATCTAGAAAAAATTCTTTTAAAAGAAGGTTATAAACCAAAGCGCGAACCTGGATCTTCTGGGATGGTAATAAAAGAAAAAATCAAATCAGTAAAGATACCTAAAGGCTTTGAAGTAAAAGAAGTAAAATCCAGTAAAGAAATAAATGATTTTTCCTTAGTTATTAAAAATTCCTTTAACAAACCATCTATTGTTTCTAGAGAAATGGTTAATGGCGAGGAAATTTTAACATCATCTAATACTAAGACTTTTATAATATATGAAAAAAATATTCCAGTAGCTGCAGCTTCTATGGTGATTTCAGATACTGTTGCAGGTATATACTGGGTAGGTACTATTAAAGAAAAAAGAGGCCTTGGCTTAGGAAGCTATATTACAAAAGTAGCTACAAATGCTGGATTTGATAGTGGTGCAAAGAGAGTTATACTTCAAGCATCTGAAGCTGGTGAAAGAGTCTATAAAAAACTAGGCTATGAGACTATTACCCACTATAAGTGCTATCCAATAACTGTATAATAAAAAGGACATTTATCAACTCTGATAAATGTCCTTTAATCATTATCCCATAAATTTTTTTAATAAATTCAATCGTTTTTTATATGGAGGATACCTTAATGGTATATCAAATAAATTAGATTTTTTTAATATGCTTTTTCTATGGGAAAAAGTTAAAAAACTTTCCTTACCGTGATATGCCCCTATACCACTCTCGCCAACTCCTCCAAATGGCATGTATGGAGTTGCTAGATGTATGATGGTATCATTAATACATCCTCCACCAAATGAAATATTATCAAGTACATATCGCTCTTTTTTCTTATTATTTATAAACAGATAAAGTGCTAGTGGTTTAGGGTTTTTATTTACATTTAAAACAACTTCGTTTAACTCCTTAAATTCTAAAACAGGCAATAATGGTCCAAATATTTCTTCCTGCATAATAGGACTTTCCCATGTTATTCCATCAATAATAGTAGGTGCTATATGATTAGTTTTATCACTATATTGCCCACCTGAAATCACATTGCCACTTTTCATTAAATTTAGAAGTCGATTAAAATGTTTTTTATTAATAATTTTCGGATATTCTTTATTGCTACAGGGATTTTTAGTATAAAATTTAAGTATATATTCCTCCATTTTAGTAATTAGCTTATTTTTTATATTCTTATGTACTAATAAATAATCAGGTGCTACACAAGTCTGACCAGCATTTAAAAACTTCCCCCATACTATTCTTTTTGCAGCTAAATCAATATTTGCTGTTTCTTCCACAATACAAGGACTTTTTCCACCTAATTCTAAAGTTACTGGTGTTAGATACTTTGAAGCTTTCTTCATTACTATTTTACCTACTGATACTCCACCTGTGAAAAATATATAATCGAATTTTTCATCTAATAATTTTTCACTTATTTCCTTTCCTCCCTTTACTACAGTTATATAAGAATCATCGAAATTTTCCCTTATAATCTTATCTAAGATTTTAGATGTATGTGGTGAATACTCTGATGGTTTTATAATTGAACAATTTCCGGCAGCTATAGAACCAATTAATGGTGATAAAGCTAGTTGTAAAGGATAATTCCAAGGTGATATAATTAAAACTAATCCATAGGGTTCAGGATATATATAACTTGATGATAAAAAAAGACTTAATGGTGTTTTTACCCTTTTAGGTTTTGTCCATCTTGAAATATGTTTTATTGTATATTTTATTTCATCTAAAATAATACCAATTTCTGTCTCATACGACTCAAAGGGAGACTTATTTAAATCCTTTTTTAAAGCCTTCATTATTTCTTTTTCATTTTCAATGATTGCTTTTTTTAAAATATTAAGCTTCTCTATACGAAAATTAATATCCTTTGTCTTATCCTTTTCAAAAAATAATCTTTGTTTTTCTATAATTCCTTTAATATCAAACATAAAAAACCTCCTGATTAAATTTAACCTCAATAAACACTACCATTATACTTAATTCTTTAATAGTTACCTTTTTTTATCTACTCCATAAGAAGTTTATAAATATTAAACATATCATTTTTATCAAAAATCTTAGGCACAGGATAAAGGGGATTTGCTTCCTTTAAAGCACGTTTTACCATCAACGGAATATCTTCTTCTTTAATTTCACTTATCTTTTTAGGAATATTCATACTTTCATTAAGCTTTTTTATTTCATTAATAAACTTAGTTGCCTTTTGTTTATTATTATCATAATCTGAAGCTACTTTAACTAAATCAGCTAATTCAGATAAGGGTTTGTATACAGCCTTTCCATAATACTCTAAAACGTAAGGTAATATGATAGCATTAGCTAATCCATGGGGAACTGAATAAAGTCCACCTATTGTATGTGCAATGGCATGCACATAACCAACATATGCACGGGTAAAAGCAATTCCTGCTAAATAGGAGGCCTTTTGCATATTAGCCCTTGGAACTATGTTAGTACCATCAATATAGGCTTTATATAGATTTTCAAATATTAATTTTATTGATTCCTTACTATATTCTTTTGTTTTTTTTGTATTACTTTTTCCTATGTATGCTTCCACTGCATGGGTTAAAGCATCAAGTCCTGTAGTAGCAGTAATATGCTTTGGTAGATTAATGGTAAGTAATGGATCAAGTACAGCATAATCAGGTATAAGTGCTATATCATTAATTGCATACTTCTCATGGGTATTGCTATCGGTTATTACTGCTGCAATTGTTGCTTCACTCCCTGTACCGGCAGTCGTTGGAACGGCAAACAATGGTGGAATTTTCTTTTTGACCTTTAATTGCCCTTTTAATTTAGAAATATTCTTTTTTGGTCTTACAATACGTGCTCCAACACCCTTTGCACAATCTATTGGTGAACCTCCACCAAAGCCTATAATACCCTTGCATTTATTATCTTTATATATTTTTATAGCCTTTTCAACGTTATCAATGGTAGGGTTAGAAATAGTTCTATCATATATATAATATTCTATTTTTTCTTTAATTAAACCTTTTAATAGTGTATCCATTAATCCTATTGATGAAATTTTTCTATCGGTTACTATTAAAATACTATTAATCCCTTTGTTTCTTATAATTTTAGGAAGCTTATTTAAACTATTTTCTCCCTCTAATAACTTAGGCTTACGCCATGGTAAAAGGTAAGAAACTATTTTTAAAATACCTTGATAAATTCTACAATAAATATTTGACATAATTACTACCCCACTTTCTAGAAATAAATATAAAAAGGCTAATATATCCTATTATTACATAGATATATTAGCCCTTAATATACTTTATTCAAATCATTAATTATTTTTTAAAATTAAATTAGCACTTATATTCTTCATCAGCGCTTATCTCACTCATATTTCTTCTTAATTTAATTATTGTATTATATTCATATTTCTTATAACTTATCTTTAATTCCTTTGTAAGTGAAAACATCATTATAATAAGAAGTATTGAAAAAGGTAATCCTGTTATTATTACAGCTGATTGTATTGTCTTTAATGCTGCTTCTCCACCAAGTAGTAAAACTGAAAGTGCTATAAGCCCTTCCATTATTGCCCAAAATACTCTTTGAGTTTTAGGAGAATCCTTCTTTCCACCACTTGTTAAATTATCAACAACTAATGAGCCTGAATCACTACTTGTAACAAAGAATAACACAACTGCTACTATAGCTACACAGGATAAAATATTTTGAAGTATTGGTGAAGTTGTAAGATATTTAAACATTTCAAACATTGATGTTGCAATATTATTATCAATCGCCTTTGCGATAACACCATCATGCATATTATTTTGATAAACACCGGCTGCACCTAAAATAGTCATAGCAAAAGTTATAATAATTGTAGGTATTATAACTGTACCTACTGCAATTTCTTTAATTGTTCTACCCTTAGATACACGGGCAATAAATGTGCCTACAAATGGTGTCCAGGATATCCACCAAGCCCAATAAAAAATAGTCCAACTACCTTGCCAAGCAATATCCTCTGGTGTAGTAGCTATGAAAAAACCTATATTGAAAAAATCTTTTAAATATATCCCAACACTTGACATATACGTTGATAATATATATACCGTTGGACCTATTAATAAAATAGCAATTAATAATACTCCACTGATTATCGTATTAGCTTGACTTAAAAACTTAATACCCTTTGATATTCCACTAACAACAGATAATGTAGCAAAAAAAGTTATTCCTACTATCAGAATTATTTTCACACTACTATTAATAGGTATTCCAAATACATAATTTAAACCTGAATTTATTTGTTGTGCACCAAGTCCTAAAGACGTAGCAAGTCCAAATAATACAGCAAGAACTGCAAAAGTATCAATGATATCTCCCCATAATCCAAATATTTTATCTTTAATTAATGGGTAAAATAAGCTTCTAAGAGAAAATGGCAACTTTTTATTATAAGAAAAATATCCTAATCCTACTGCTACTAATCCATATACTGCCCAGGCATGCACTCCCCAATGCATGTACATAACTTTAAAATTATCAAATTGAGACCCTGTAGTTAATCCCTTTGGTATATCCATATGATATATTGGTTCAGCCACTCCATAAAAGAATATACCAATACCTATACCAGCACTAAATAACATTGCATACCATGCAAAGTTACTATACTCTGGCTTTGCTTTAAATCCTCCTAAACGTATCTTTCCAAATTTTGAAAGCCCTATCAAAAGTAAAAAAATAAAGGCAGAATTAATTGTTAGTACATATAACCAGTTGAAATTCTCATTTAATAAATCATTAATGTCACTAAAAATCTTAGCTGATTTATCAGGCATTGTAATAGTAAATATTATAAATCCTAAAACAAAAACAGCTGATACCAGGGATACAAATAAATTCATGTCAAATCCAAATTTAGTAAAATTTCTTGAATATAGTTTTTTACTTAAGTTTTCTATCTCCATATTATCCTCCTTTAATTTAATTTGTCCACTTTTCAAGTTCCTTTACTCTATATAATACGGTAAAGTTATTTTTCTCTGTGGAAATTCGAACTTGTCCTAATAATTTCTTTTGTTGTTATTTTTTAAAACATATTAAAAGCACCCTAACCCTAAAAAACTAAGAGTCAGGGTGCTTATGTTTCGCATAAATATTATACTCACATTACACCACTTTATATAATTATATAAAGTAGTATAGATCATTGACCACTAATTATTAGTCCCTAATCAAGCCCTAATTCTAATTAAATATATCCGAAAATATTTTCTCTTTCTTGATATATTCGAATACATCCTACTAAATACATAAGTTTCCTTATACTAAGAATATAATATAAGTAAATAAAAAGAATTTTATATTTAGCATCATGTACCTTGTATATCGGATACTCATATTTTCGACTTCTATGCCCCGCTATATTTTATCATATATATTAATTACTGTAAATCAGTTTTTTTGATTATTCTATTATATTAATCTTATTTCATTTACAACTAATACATCCCACTAGATATTGAGTATAATTTTAAATTTTTTTCTTCAAAAGTTCTATTACTACAATATTACTTTTATTTATCTTTAATACCATTTCCTTGTCTATTATAATTATATATAATCGAGTAGGAGGTAGATAATTATTTTATCTACCGACCTCTCACACCACCATACGTACCGTTCGGTATACGGCGGTTCATCAAGACAATCTAAATTTTTCATACTGTGAAGATAAACTTGTAAAAC
>VEND01000150.1 GCA_009711765.1 Bacillota bacterium
TGTGATAAATATGAATGGAAACTCTTATAGAACTAAAGAAACAATGGATTGGATGAAGCAATAATTTTTTTGCTTAAGTGGAACCTTTTCGATTAAAATAGTGGGGAATTTTCACTTGACAAATACAGTTTTAGATAATATAAGAAATTATGATTTTGATTTAGTAAGTTTTTATGTAACATTTACTCAGTTTATAGATAGAAAATTATATGAAAATAAACCATCTAATAGTTTGATATTTAGCAATAATAAATCCCTTTATAAAGCCTTTAATATATCTAAGAATAAATTTTATAGATTACTTAAATTAGCCTATGAGTCTGGACTTGTAGATATAGAAAAAGGATTAGATAATAGAAATATTTATATACTTAATGATCACGTACCAATGGAACCATTAACTAAATTAAGAAGCTGGGCAGATAGAACTAAAGTAGACAATGAGAATGAAAATATCGGTTGTCCCAAATCGGTCGAACCGGTTGGACCAAAAAGGGAGAACCGGTTGGGCCAAAATGGTCCAACATATAATATATCTAATAGTATTAATAATTCTAATATAAATAAATCTATCAGTCAGTCTAATAACAAAACGACTGACAGAAAGACTGAAAATAATTTAGATATTGAAAATTTTAATAATATTTTAGATAAATGCGAACTAAAAGAACTTAACCCTAGAAGAAGGGATGCAGTATTACAGGCACTTAAGCAGCTATATTTTAGTAAAGGCAATTTAAAAATAGGAAATAGCCACATTCCAAGTAATCTTGTTAGAAGGGATTTAGAAAAACTTAATAGCCTGATAATAGAACATGCTTTAGCTAAGTTTGAAAAAGCCAGTAGAGAAAAAGAGATTAAAAATGTTGTTGGATACTTAAAGATATGTATATATAACTCAATATCTGAGATGGATATAGAAGTAGATGCAAAACTGAATTATTTATATGTATGAAAGAAAGGAGAAAACATGAAAACAGAATTAGAACAAGCTAGAAATAGATTAAATAGAATGATTAGTAAAAAGAATACATTGCTAGATATAGATGTAATTAAAATGAGTAAAGAACTAGATGAATTAGTTGTAAAAGAGCAGATGAAAAAATATAAAATTTTTAACAGGAGGGTATGTAATGGATAATTTTAAAAATAGTAAAAGCTTTAAAAATAGTGATGGACTATCATTTTTAGAATTGCATTTACAGTATAAAAATGGGGGTAAAAAGTTAGGTGGATATATATCAGATAAAAAGGAACAGAGAAATAAAAATATACAGGATGAAGTTAATATAGAAAATGCAAGTTCATTAAGAAACAATATTAAAGATATGGAAAAGGAGCTAAAGAAAAGAGTTTATCATGAGTTTAATTCTTTGGATGTAGAAGATATTGAAAAATGTGGACTTACAGAGCATCAAAAACAAATAGCACTACTTAAACAAAAATATTCAAATAGAGAAATAGCTAAAAAGCTTGATATAGCACAGAGTAATGTATCTATAACTTTTAAAAGGGCAGTAAGAAAGATTATTAAATATTATAAAAATAAAGAGTTAAGTAACTTAAGTCCCCAGGAGAGAAAAGTATATAAACTACATTGTGAAGGAAAATCAAGAAAAGAAATAGCTAATATATTAGAAACTACTCCTGGATCAGTAAAGAGCAGAATGCATAGAATTAGAAAAAAATTAAATCAAAAGGGGGTACCAAAAACGTATAAAAATAATAGGGGGTCAAAGTGTGTCTAAAATTAAGTACAAACAAAGTAATGAAAATGATTAGTTTCATAAAAAATAGTTTAGAAAATAGGAAGGGAAGGTGAAAATTTGGGAAAGCGAGGAACTAGAAGATTAGAAAGAGTAGAAATAAAAGGCAATCCTTATAATCATTTAATGGAGTATTCTATGAATGTTACTAAGGAAAAGATAATTAGATTCCTTTACGATATGAGAGTGGCAAAAACTAGTCAAATAGCGAGGGTAATGGAACAATCTAAAGACTATACTAGAAAAAATCTTAAGGATTTATATATAAACAGACTTGTATATAGGGATTTTCCTCCTATACAGAAAGAAAAATACGGAAGTGCTGAAGGCGTATATTTTCTAGATAATCAAGGAGCATTTTTCCTTGCTGCAGATAGTGGAATTGAAAAAAAAGAGGTGAATTGGGATCCACGAGATAATGTAGTATCTTTAGGGGCAGTGAAGCATTCACTTGATATTACAGAGATAAGAACTTGTATGGAAGAATATAAAAGTGATTTATCTGTAGATAGATTTATAGGAGAAAGAAGAATAGGGAGGATAAACTATATATACCAGGGCGAAGAAATCAACTTTAATCCTGATGCATATATTATTCTTAAAAAGAAATTAGAAGGAAAAATAGCAAGAATATCTTTCTTTTTAGAATATGATCGTGGGACTGAATCCTTTAAAACTTTCTTAAGAAAAATTAGGGATTATGAAAAATTTTATAGATCGGAAAAGATAAAAGAAATGTATGGAACACATCCAGGAGTATTAATAATAACTAACCATAAGTTAAGAACAGATAGAATAAAAAAGTTAATAATGAAAAATAAGGTTGAAGATATAAAATATTATTTTGCTACTTTAGATGAGGATTATAAAGAAGATCCATTTTGTTTTTTAGCAAATAATTAAGAAAATATATAAATGTTTATATATTTTTTTGTGCTAATTAAGTGGTAATGAAGTTTTGTTAAACTTAGAGTTTTATGTATTATTGGGGTTAATACTCAGCTTAAAATTCGGGTTATTATTGGGGATACTATTCGGGGGTTATTCTTTGAATAGTAACTACAACACCACATGAACAATATATGAGTTAGAACAAAGGACATGCTTTAAAGTCCCATGAATACTAAAGTCTAGAAAATGTACAAAAAAACCTGAAATTGAACTAAATATAGAGAGGTTTTATTGTATTTTAGTGGTAGATTTTTTTATTTAAGTTTTTTGTAATAGGTATTTTTATAGTTTGTTTCTCCCACACACACACAAGCAATGTATCTTTCAAAGGCGATGACAGGTGGGTAAAACAATATGGATATAAGTGATGAATTTAAGCATAAAGTTGACATAGTACAAACTAAATATAACATAAGATTTATTGAGGTGATAAATATGGCTCAGAATATAGAAGTAGTTGTGAATATACCAGATGAAGAATATGCAAAAAAAGCAGTATCTAAAGCGATAGCTGATATTATTGAAAATAGAATTAATCAATTGCCTGAAGAATTAAGATTAAAAGCTTATAAGGATTTAATTGATGAATTTAAAGTGACATAGAAAGAGGTGAGACTGTGGCGAATGAAATCACAGATGAACAAATTGGTATAGCAGTTACTAAATTCTTTAAAGGTGTAGTTGATTTTATAAAGGCATTTTGTTATGGAATAGGTGAAATATTTAAAATTGAAAACAAAGAGGATAAGAAAAGCTATCGTGGATTGATAGGCTTTTTTATTTTGCTTATTTTTTCAGTAAGTATATATTTAAAGGCAGATTTAGTTATTAAATATCTCCCTAAACCATCAGAAAGTTTTGCAGGTATTTTAGAAAAACCATTAACTTTTAAGATTCTTTCAGTTATGATTGTAGTTTTATATGTAAAATTAAAAGGAGATGAAAAACTTAAATTTCTTAACTCTTTTACAGAAAAGTTTCAAGCTGTAGGATTACATTCAAAGCTTTTAAAAGAAAAAGTAACTGATGGAGGAAAAAAGATTAAAATAAAAGATTATCCAAAGTTACTTAAAAGATTCGAAGGTGATAAAAGTACAACTTATATTTTTACCAGTAATGGGATTCCACTTAATCAATGGAAAAAGAAAATTTCTGAATTAGAATCTGCATTTGGTTTTGGAATACTTAAGATAGAAAATAAGAAAGGATCAAGTAAAGTTATTAGAATGATCACTGTTCCTTATGAAGAAAAAGAAAAAAGAAGAAAATTTGATAAAAAGTTTGAAAAGTTAGGTCTATACACAAAACTAGATGGCTTTAAAGAGTATCCAGAACTTTTAGATACTGAAAAAGAAGAAAAGAAAATATTATATAAGTTTAAGAGTGATGGAATTCCATTAAAGGAGTGGAAAGAAAATAAAGCAAAGCTTGAAACACAGTTTGATACAAATGTTTTATCTTTAAAATATGCAAAAAATAGTAAACAAATTATTGAAATGGTTACAGTACCAACAAAGTATAATATAAAAACTGAATATAGATGGGAAGATAAATTTATTCCTAATAAAGACTTTGAAGTTGTTTTAGGAGAAGGACTTTTAAAAAAGGCAACTTTAAACTTTAACAAGACACCCCATATGTTAATCGGCGGGTTAACTGGATCAGGAAAATCTGTTTTAGTGAGAAGTATTATTTGGCAAGTAATAAAAAAGGGAGCAAAAGTTTATCTAGTAGACTTTAAAGGAGGTATAGAGTTAGAATCCTTTGAAGATTTCGGAGAAGTAGTATTTGAAAGAAAAAGAGCAGTACAAATATTAGATGGATTAGTAAAAGAACATCATGCAAGAATAGATATATTTAAAAGTAAAGGTGTAAAAAATATAATTCAATATAATGAAAAGGTAAGTAAAGAAGAAAGAATTAAAAGAGTATTTGTAGTAGTTGATGAAGTTGCAGAGCTTCTAGATAATACTGGAGCTACAAAACAAGAAAAAGAGTTATTTGAAGAAATAGAAAGTAAAATGAATACACTGGCAAGACTTTCAAGAGCTTCAGGTATAAATATGATTTTAGCTACACAAAGACCTGATGCAAAAGTTATAAAAGGTCAGATAAAAAACAATTTAGGAGCGAGAATATCAGGAAGAATGACAGATAAAGAACCATCAATAATGATATTAGGCTCACCAGAAGCGAAGGATCTACCTAAGATAGAAGGTAGATTTTTATATTCTATAGGGGCAGAGCCTATAGAATTTCAAGGTTACTATTTTAAAGATGAGGATATAAAGAAAGGCAATTATGAAAAGGGAAAAATGATAGTAGCTGAAGATGAAAAGGTAGAAATAAAAGATAATGTTGAAATTTTAGAAGATGATGAAGTTAATTATGAAGATAAGGAAGAAATAGAAGAAGAGTATGAAGAGTCAGTTATAGAAGATGAATTACCAGGCTACTGGGAAGAAGTAGATGATGACCTAGAAGAAGATGAGGAAAAGAAAAACGAAGGTACTTGGGTAGTAGAAGAAGAGATTTAAAGGAGGTTAAAGGATTAATTATAAAGATATAAATTTTAATGATATTAAAGGTTATGATGTACTTTCTAAATCTGCTAAAAAGATATTTAAAAGTGTCTATAGAAAACACAAGAAAAGTCAAGGTAAAGAATATAAGGATGCATGGTTACCAGTAAAGGTTATTGAACATAGAAAATATTTAGAAGTACATTTTAGAAATGGTGAGTGGTTACATTATACAGTTAGTGGAAAATGGTATTAGTTATTTATAGTAGAAAGAATATAATTAGAAATTAGGTTAAAGCGAGGTGATAAAGTGAGCTTTATTCAAGAATTAAGAGAAGAGTTTAGTAATAAAACTAAGAAACCTAAAGAGTTAAAGAAAAGTACTTTCCAAAAGGTCTTTAGGAAAGTCTTTTGGATTTTACTTATATTTTTAGTAACTAAATCAGTTGCTGGAGACGTATTTAAGAAAGAAAAGGAAATGGAGATTCCGGAAATAAAGATCGAGCAGCAAAAACCGGCGGCTATCGCTGCAAGTTTTACTAAAGAATATTTAACTTATGATATTCAAAAGTCCTTAGAGCAGGTTAAAGATTATGAAAAAAGAGTAAAAACTTTTTCAGCTGATTATATAAAACTTCCTGATCTAACAAGTGCAAAGGCAAATTCGGAAGTTAAAAATGTATTTGTATATGATATAGAAAGGATAAATGAAGATCAATATAATGTTTTTACTAAGGCTGATGTATTATATTCTTTTCCTAAAGGAGAAAAAAAGAAAAGTAGTATATATCTAAAGGTACCTGTCGGTGGGAAGGATGGAAATTTTATAGTTGAAGATACTCCGATAATGCTACCACCACCAGAAAAGATTAATATGGAATATGAAAGATTTAATCAAGGAGAAGAATTATACATTACTGAAGCTAACAAAGTAAAAGAGATTATGGAAAACTTTTTTACAACTTATTGTTCAGGAAAGCCTACTGAAATTTCATATTACTTAAGTAATGGTAAACCTACTAAAGGATTTGAAGGAAGGTTTACTTTTTTAAATATAAGGGATTTTAGAGTTTATGATCTTAAGGTTAATAACAAGTTTAAAGCGATAGCTTTTGTAAGGCTTAGAGATTCTATATCAAACAAAGAGTTTTTACAGAACTATTCAATAGATTTAATTAAAAAAGATGGAAGATGGTATGTAGAAAAGCTAAATTTAAGGGGAGGTAATATAAATGAGAAATACAAAGAAGTTAAAGAAAATGGAAAGTAAAGCATCAAAAATAGTAATTTTAACATTAATGATATTTTTATTAGCATCAAGTGTTGCTTTTGCAGATGGTGATCCAATAGAGAATGTATCAAGTTATGCACTAGAGAGAATTGGAACTGTTTTTATTGTTATAGTAAGTTTTTATATAGTTAAAAATGTAGCTAAAAATGCTACAAATAGATTAATAGGTTTTTTAATAACTGCAGTATTAGGAGCAGTTATTATATACAAGCCAGAGCTATTAAAAAAGTTAGCAGATTGGTTATTTAACGTTATATTTTAATCGGAGTTGATTAGATGGAGGAAGAAAACAAATTTGAAGTAATGAGAACATATGCTAGAGCTTGGCAGACTGAAATAGTGATGTATCACTTGTTTGGAGTACCCCTTTGGTTTCCAGTATCACTAAGACAAGCTGTTTTTTTTATGTTTGGATTAGTCTTTAGTATAAGTTTTAATAGGATAATACCAATAGAAAGGGTCCCTTTAATAGGTGACCCTGTTTGTATATATGCTGTTTATCCATTTTTAGTTATGAAGTTTTTTACCAGGATGACTTTAGATGGAAAACCGCCGCATATATATTTTAAAGATCAGTTAACCTATTTACTTAAAGATAAAAGATATAACATGTATAGAGCTATAGATGAAGAAGAAAACATAAAATATGATTCTAATATTGGATATAGAGTTATAAAACTAATGTCTAAAATAGATTATAAATTACTTAAAAGGGAGGGAAAATAATGGGTTATAAGTTTCCCGTAAAGTATTATGAAGGTAATTTGATATTTGATCAAGATAAAAACTGTTGGGCTTTATATAGAATTACTGGAGAAAATTATGAGTATTTATCTAATGATCTTAAAAAGATTACTAGAAATAGATTAGAAAGATTATTAGTAATTAGAGTTTCCCCATTTTTTTGAGAGTAGATGAAAAGTTTGTTGTGGATAAGTAAAATAGGAGTAATATCTTTATTAACAGATTTAATTTTTTTGCATAAAAATAAGCAAAATAGCCCATTGTTTTGGTATAATGGATTTGACTAAAAAACAAAAACCAAACAAGAGGGGCGATTTCACTTATGTTTAATTATAGCAAACTTTCATACCAAA
>VEND01000149.1 GCA_009711765.1 Bacillota bacterium
CTCCTCTATTGGTTTTTTGTTTTATAGTTGTGTATATTACATTTATACCCATTAGAGGAGTGAAATAAATAAAATTATTAAGTGAAAGATAGTATTTTCAATGCTTTTAGCATTTGGAAATCGACTATATTACTAATCAAGATAAGGAGTGTAGAGAGTATATAGATTTTTATAATAAAATGTCTACAAAAGATGTAGATAATAACAAAACAAATAAAGATTTAAAACAGATTATAATAGATGGTTTGAAGGATGAAGTATATTTTAAAACTAAAGAGCTTTTAAAGACTATAGATTCAATGGAGATAGTTGATAATTACTTAATAAAGGCACTAGATATAGTTGGAGAAAAATATGATAAAGGAAATATATTTCTACCGCAACTTATAAGAAGTGCAGAAACAGTGAAAATATCCTTTGATTTAATAAAAGAAAAACTTAAAGAAGAAGGAAGAAATAAAATATCTAAAGGAAAAATAATCCTTGCAACAGTTAAAGGAGATGTCCATGATATAGGAAAGAATATAGTGAAAATACTCCTTGAAAATTATGGCTTTGATATAATAGATCTTGGAAAAGATGTTGATATAAAGGAAATAGTAAATACAGTAATAAAAGAAGATATTAAGTTAGTAGGACTAAGTGCCCTTATGACAACTACAGTTAAAAGTATGGAGGAGACTATAAGAGAGATTAAAAAGTATAAGCCTAAATGTTCAATAATGGTAGGAGGCGCAGTTTTAAATGAAGAGTATTCTAAAATGATAAAAGCAAACTACTATTGTAAAGATGCAAAAGAAGCTGTGAATGTTGCAAAGGAGATTTTTAAAGTTTAAAGGGTTTCTTATTGAACAGATATAATAGAAGGCATGATATCCTTTGAGTATTTTTATTCAAAAGATATCATGCCTTTTAATATAGGTTTAAAATAAATAGTTTTTAAGCTAATTTTGTTGTCCATGATTCACAATTCCAAACATCAGTAACAATATCTTCATAAAATTCAGGTTCATGGCAAATAAGAAGAATGCTTCCATTATATTCCTGTAAAGCTCTTTTTAATTCTTTTTTAGCATCCACATCTAAATGATTTGTAGGCTCATCAAGAACTAAGATATTAGTTTCTTTATTAATCAGCTTACATAGACGAACCTTTGATTTTTCTCCACCACTTAATACTATAATTTTACTTTCTATATGTTTTGTCATTAACCCACATTTTGCAAGGGCTGAACGAACTTCTACTTGTTTTAATGAAGGGAATTCATCCCAAATTTCTTCAATACAAGTATTATAATTATCCTTTTTAATTTCTTGTTCGAAATATCCAATGTTTTGATAATCTCCAAGTTCAACAGACCCTGAAATGGGTTTTATTTCCCCTAGTATACTTTTAAGAAGGGTTGTTTTACCAAGACCATTTGCTCCAACAAGGGCAATTTTTTGCTTTCGTTCCATACGTAAATTTAAAGGTTTTGAAAGAGGTTTATCATAACCTATAACCAAATTGTTTGTCTCAAATATTAGTTTTCCAGATGTTTTTGATTCTTTAAAATTAAATTCTGGTTTAGGTTTTTCTTTACTAAGTTCTATTAATTCCATTTTATCAAGCTTTTTTTGTCTAGACATTGCCATATTTCTAGTGGAGACCCTTGCTTTATTTCTAGCAACAAAGTCCTTAAGATCAGCAATTTCTTTTTGTTGTTTTTTATAAGCAGCTTCAAGTTGTTTTTTCTTAGCTTCATGAATTCTTTTGAAATTATCATAATCACCTACATAACGATTTAAATTTTCATCTTCAACGTGATATATAAGGTTAATTACACTATTGAGAAATGGAATGTCATGGGAGATTAAAATAAAAGCATTTTCATAATTTTTAAGATATATTTTTAGCCATTCAATATGATCTTCATCTAAAAAATTGGTTGGCTCATCAAGTAGTAATATATCGGGTTTTTCAAGAAGTAATTTAGCAAGTAAAACTTTAGTTCTTTGACCACCACTAAGATCATGAACATCCTTATTAAGTCCAACTTTATCTAGACCAAGACCACGGGCAATTTCTTCAACTTTTGCATCTATTGTATAAAAGTCATTATTAGTTAATAAATCTTGAATTGTACCTAATTCCTCAAGTAATTGTTCTAATTCTAGAGAACTAGCATCGGTCATTTTATCACATATTTGATTCATTTCTAATTCAAGGTCAAAGAGATATTTAAAAGCACTTTTAAGAACATCTCTAATGGTCTGTCCCTTCTTAAGATAGGTATGTTGATCTAAATAACCAACTCTAACCCTTTTAGCCCATTCTATAGTTCCTTCTTCAGGTTGTAACTTCCCAGTTATAAGATTCATGAAAGTGGATTTACCTTCTCCATTATCTCCTATAAGACCAACATGTTCACCCTTTAAAAGTCGGAATGATACATCTGTAAAGATAGCACGGGCTCCAAATCCATGATTTAAATTTTTCACTGTTAAAATACTCATGTAATGCTCCTTTCAATTGTGTGGTACTTAAGTTAAATTATTAATTCAAATAAAAATACACGCATACTACTGATTATATATCAGCTGTTAACTCTTTTAAAGTAAAATAACAAATTTCAAGTTAATAATTCTGAAATTTATCATAATAAAACATTATATGGCAGTAAAAGATTAGTTAGAAAGGGTCTTAATAAAATAGATAAGTAGTAATTTATTAGGAAATTTTAAGACAAAAAACGACATTTTAGTAAGTGTGTGTTTGTAAAAAGAGATTTATTTGTGTATAATTTGATTAGAAAAGTAAGTTACTAAATTAAGGGTGAGTTTATTTGAAATTCAATAAAAAGAATATTGAAAATATTTTTTTAATCTGTATAGTAACAGTTTTTGCAGGACAGTTATATATAAATCCTGTATTAGAGTGGTTTAGATTCTCCTTTGCAGTAATTGTTTTATCCCTATTGTTACTGTATTTTAAAAAAATATCTCCAATAATGGTCTCTACTATTATTGCATTTTTTATGTTTATCTTTAGGGCCTTTGTTCATTATATGGCTTTTTTTGATATGACATTTTTAAATACAATAATACACTACTCTCCAGTGGCAACATTTTATATAGTATTTGGTATTTTGTTTGTAAAATTAAAGGTAAGAAAAAAACTAAATAAGCCATTATCTTTTATTATATCTTTATGGATTTGTGATAGTGTAGGAAATATGGCTGAAGCTATATTTAGAAGTTTCCAAGAATATTATCCCTTTGATAGGGCAATATTTTTTATTATTTTAATAGGACTTATAAGATCAATAATAATATATCTAGCTTATTATTTATCCCTTTATTATAAAGAGAGATATGAAAGGGAGCAAAAGGAAAATAGAATAAAGGAATTATTATTATTTATTGCAAAACTTAAGACAGAATTGTTTTTTCTTAGAAAATCTAAAATAGATATAGAAAATACAATGCAACAAAGTTACAACTTATATGAGAGGTTAGAACATACATCTTTTAAAGAAGATGCCCTTGTTATTGCTAAAAATATACATGAAATAAAAAAGGATTATTATAGGGTTGTAGTAGGAATGGAAAATACATTATCAGAAAATGATAATATGTATATGAATGTTAATGAAATTTTTTCTATAATTAATGATAATACCTCTAAATTAATCGAAATGAATGATAAAAAAATAAAACTAAAGTTTTCAGCAAATTATAATTTTAAAACTAGTGATTTTTATCCTTTAATTTCAGCACTTAATAATCTAATCATAAATTCTATTGAATCAATAGAAAATAATGGAGAAATTAAGGTGTTTGAAGAAAGGGAAAACGATTTTTATGTATTTAAAGTAATTGATAATGGAATTGGTATACCCAATGAGGATATGGATTTATTATTTGAACCAGGTTTTTCTACTAAATATGATATGACAACAGGGGATATGTCAACTGGAATAGGATTATCCCATGTAAAAAATATAGTGAAAAATCACTATGATGGTAATATTGATGTGTTTAGTAAAGAAAAAAAGGGGACAACCTTTAAAATTACTATTCCCACGGAAAACTTTAAATAAGGAAGGGATAATATGAACGATAGGTTTTACATAGTGGATGATGATAAAGTAATACAGCGGGTTTTAAAAAACATTATTATGAATAATAATTTAGGAGATATTATAGGGTTTTCAGATAATGGCAAGGAAGCTATAGAGGATATAAAAGCATTAAATCCTGATATAGTCTTAGTTGATTTATTATTACCTGATGTTGACGGAATAGGTATAGTTTCAAGATTAAGAAAAGAGAAATGTGATTCTGTTTTTATAATGATATCAGAGGTTAATGCTAAGGATATGGTTTCTAAAGCTTATAAAGAAGGTATTGAACTTTATATTAATAAACCTATAAACGTAATAGAGGTTATTTCAGTTATAAAAAAAGTAAAAGAAAAAATGAAGATGTCAAAAATAATTAAAAATTTTCAAGATGCTATGGAAACTATAAGTTCTTTAAAAGCTACTTCATCAAATGAAATAAAAAGAAAAACAGCCAGAGAAAAAATAGAAACAATTTTAGCTAAGTTAGGTATATTAGGTGAAGCAGGGAATAATGATATTGTAGAAATAGTTCTTTGGTTAGAAAATAGTGAAAATATTAGAAACTATAAATTATCAGACTTATATAGTTATTTAAATAAGAAATATAAAGAGGAATACGAAGTATCATCTAATGTAGGTGCTATAGAACAAAGGATAAGAAGAGCTATTAATAAGGGGCTTAAAAATATTGCAAATATAGGTATAGAAGATTATAGTAATGACTTTTTTTCAAGATATGCAAGTATCCTTTATGACTTTACAGAGGTAAGAAAGCAAATGGATTTTGTAAGGGGAAAATCAAAATATAGCGGAAAGGTAAATATAAAAAAGTTTCTTGAGGGAATATTAGTATCATTAAATAGTATGTAAAATAACCTTAGGCATAGCCTAAGGTTATTTTTATTTATAGAAATAAAGCTATGTTAAGAATTATCAGAATTTTTAAAGTATTATTTTGTTTTTTTATGTCGGAATAGGTAGGGAAAACATTATCATTATTATAGCTTGTTAAGTCTACATAAATCTTATAGGGGGATTAATAAGAATTAACGAGTACAAAATTTAAGGAGGAGTTAATATTGAAACTAACTACTAAAATTTTACTTGGTTTGTTAGCAGGTATAGTTGTTGGACTAGCTTTAGGAGGAAATCCAGCAATTGCAACAACATTTATTCAGCCCATAGGGACTTTATTTATTAATTTAATTAAAATGATAATTGTACCATTAGTATTTTCATCATTAATAGTAGGTGCATCCAGTGTAGGAGATCCTAAAACTCTTGGTAGAATAGGTGGAAAGACTGTACTTTATTATCTAGTAACTACAGCCTTTGCAATTACTATAGGACTTATCCTAGGTGGAGTATTCCAACCAGGTGTAGGATTAGATATGGCAGTAAAGGCTACAGAAACAACAGCTAAAGAACAACCAGCACTTATAGAAACATTATTAAATATTATACCTAGAAATCCACTAAATGGGTTAGTTCAAGGTAATATGTTACAAATTATTGCTTTTGCACTTTTCTTAGGAATAGGAGTTACATCTTTACCTGATGAAAAAGGAAAACCTTTTATCGATTTCTTTGATAGTTTAGCTGAAATTATGTATAGTATTACAGCTTTTATAATGAAGTTAGCTCCATATGGTGTATTTGGACTTATAGCACCAGTTGTAGCTAGTAACGGACCTTCTGTATTATTACCGTTAATAAAAGTTATAATTGCAGTATATTTAGGTTGTTTATTACATGCATTTTTAGTTTATGGACCAGCAGTAAGAATATTTGCAAAACTAAATCCTTTTAAATTCTTCAAAGGAGTACTACCAGCAGCAGTAACAGCTTATTCTACAAGTAGTAGTTCTGGTACACTACCAGTAAGTATTAAATCTGTAAAGGAAAATATAGGTGTTTCTGATAAAATAGCAAGTTTTGTACTTCCTTTAGGAGCTACTATAAATATGGATGGTACAGCTTTATATCAAGGAGTATGTGCACTTTTCATTGCTCAAGTTTATGGAATTGAATTGACATTTGCACAAATGGCAACAATTGTACTAACAGCAACATTAGGTTCTATCGGTACAGCTGGGGTACCTGGTGCAGGTATGATAATGCTATCTATAGTATTACAATCAGTAGGATTACCTTTAGAAGGAGTAGCTTTAGTAGCAGGTATAGACAGAGTATTAGATATGGCAAGAACTTCAATAAATGTAGTTGGAGATACTTCAGCAGCTACTATTATTGCAGCAACTGAAGGTGAATTAAATGAACCTGAAGAATTAAAGCCTACGGCTTAAACAAATAAGGCGGTGGGAAAATGTATAAAAAATTAGGAATAATAGGTGGTATGGGTCCATTAGCAACTGTCAACCTTTATAAAAGGATTGTTTCTTTAACAGATGCAAAAAAGGATCAAGAACATCTACAACTAATAATAGATAATAACACTAAAATACCTGATAGAACTTCCTATATTTTAAATAAGGGTGAAGACCCAAAGGAAGAGTTAATAAAATCTGCTAAAATATTAGAAAAATCAGGTGCAAAGTATTTAGTGATGCCCTGTAATACAGCCCATTATTTTTATGATGATATTATTAAAAGTATAAATATCCCCCTTTTTAATATGATTGAAGAGACAACTAATTATATTTTAAAATATTATCCAGATAAAAAAATTGGGTTATTATCTACAGAGGGTACGGCTAAATCAGAAGTATATGATAAATATTTTAATAAAAATGGAGTTAAATTATATAAACTAGATAAAGATAAGCAAGATTGTGTATCTAAATTTATATATGATATAAAAAAAGGTGATGATAAAGACTCTATTAATTATTTTAAAGATGTTTTAAAAGATTTAAAAAATGAAGGAATAGAAGTTTTTATATTAGGCTGTACAGAACTATCTGCAGCTTACGATATATATGGGTTTGATGGGAATTTTATAGATCCTTTAGATGTTATTGCAAAAAAAGCAATTGAATATGGAGGAAAAAAGTTAAAGAGTACAAACTAATCTAGTTTGTACTCTTTTTTTATTGTTTAAGAAAGTATAAAATTTTTTGATATAATAGAGTAGGTGAAAGTCAGATGATGTCTATACCACAGAATTTATGCAAACTATTTACAGTAAAAATATGGTTGCGCTTAAGGAGGTAACTATGGGTACTGGAATAATCAAAAAAATATTGATAGATCATTGGGATGAATTTTACGAACTTTATGATTACAGAATAAGAAAAGTGGTAAAAGATGAAGTTGAAAAGATAATAAAATGTGGTTCATTAGATAATGGGTTTATAGAATATAAGTGTCCAAATTGTAATGAAACTAAAAAAGTTGGCTTCAGATGTAGAAGTAGATTTTGTAATTCATGCGGTAAGGTTTATGTTGATAACAGAGCAGAAAATATGGTTTCTAAATTGGTAAATTCGGTGCATAGACATATGGTATTTACTATACCTCAGGAAC
>VEND01000165.1 GCA_009711765.1 Bacillota bacterium
TCTTTTTAACGTCGTTTTTTCTTTCTCTTAGCTTTTTTCTTAGGCATAATACCTCCATTCTAAACCATATTCTTTCTATTATCATCTATATCTAGACCAAAACAATTCCTCGCAATTTTAGATAACGAAGTGAGTATTGACCTTGTCCAATGTCTTTTTATTGGATAGGGACAATACTGTGTTAGACGAAGCTTATAATTTTATTAAATATTAATCAATACTATAGAAGTATAATTTAACAACAATAACAATTTAATTAATCACTTTTAGGCTTATTTTCGTATATGTGTATACTCTTAGTTTTTAATATCCCAGTGATTATTCCTAGAATAACATTATATGTCAATAATATAAAAGGAATTTCATTTGGATTTGAAATTCCAGCAAAAATAATCATAAGTGTGCCAAATACTCCAAAGAAAATTAAGAAAAAATTCATCTGAAAATTTATATTTTTTTTAGTTTTTTCCCAATTATATTTGTTTTTAGATTTAATTAATCTTGAATTCATCGTTGTAATACTAAAAAACATAAGATAGCCTATTACTACTGCTATTGTTAATACTACTCTTTCAGCTATTCTTTCAAGTTCTTCTGTTCCAAATATCATAAAAATTACAATGCTTATTACAAAATAAATTCTTGAGTACTGAATAATTTTTTTATGGTTTTCTGCTAGTTTTTTGATCATTTTCTTCCTCCAATATATTTTTAATATCGTACCTTAAAAAGTTTTGTCTAACGATTTTGCTATCGTTGCGGTGGTCCACATGTTTTTCGTGGACTGTTTGCAAATAGTATGTTAAATGATGTGCTTGACTAAAAATTACTTACCTTCCCCAATCTATACGAAATTTTTCATCTAACCATTCGCAAATCTTCATTCCTAACAAAAAAGCAAACACCGTTATTGCAGTGAATGTCCAGCCTTCATCAAAAAGCCAATTTGCTTTCTGGTTCAATAAATCCAAAGTTATATCTAGTGTATATAGAGATACTATAATTGATATAGTAAGTGGAATATAACGTAAAACCTTGATTCCATATTTCTCTTCCCATGTTTGTCCTAATCCAATCTCATCTTCAAAATTTAATCTTCCTCTTTTTATCAATCCCCATAACGCATTACCACAAGGAATTAGTCGCATCAAGGAGTTAGTGTATCCTACTGCCCCAACTATAATAACTGCTTGAGCCGATAATCCTACTCTTAGTAAATTACTAAAAATCATGGCAATCAATAATGTTATTGGTACACCTAAATCCCAAGCCATTTTTGCTGAATTATCGTATTCCTTACGGAATTCAAGATTTGAAGGTTTCTTGCCTAGGTCCCCAACTTTATCAAACCCAGTACTTACCCTAATTCCTGATAAATAACAGGAAATTCCATGACCTAATTCATGAACAAATGTCGAAATAATTATCACAACCATTAGCATACAAAACCATATAATGAAATTAGTCACCGTTTTCCCCCTTAAATTATTTAATTTTCGTAAATCTTAAATATATTCTATCCAGCTCAATATTAAAAGCATTTCATTTAACGTTCTTACAGTTTCCAATGTCCTATGCGTTTTTTGTAGGATATTGGAAACTGTATGTTAGCTGATGGAGTGGTTATTATTAGTTTTATATTACTTTTATACTATTATTTGTTTTTAACTAACCAAACTAAAGTGCCTCCCGCTGATTTTCTTTTGATGGAACCTTCTTTTATTTCATTTTTCACTCTATTTAAACCGTCTTTATAATCTTCATCCGTAATTAGATGTAACATTGAGTATCCTCTTTTTTCTAATAATTCTAAATAATCACTTCCTAATTCTACTTCTTTACCTTCATCGATTATTTGATTTTTTATTAATCTAAATCCGTTTTCCCTTGCTAATTTAATTATTTCTTCTATATCTTGATATCTTGTCTTATCAACAGCTGCAGTTGATGGGAAAAACTCTGACATATATCTAAGGTCAATTTGTCTATAGGATTGTGTAGATATACAGACTTTACCTCCATTCACTAAAATTCTATTAAATTCTAAAAACATTTTATTGATATCTGTAACATGATGAATAACGTCTGTCATGTACACGAAGTTAAATGCACAATCCTCAAATGGAATATCCGTTGCTAAACCAACTTTTGTAATGATATTTTTGTTTTTTTCTTTAACTTTTTCTAACATACCTTCTGACGCATCTATTCCATATATTTTTGCGTTTGTTATTTTTTCTAATATATTTGTATAATTACCTGTACCACATCCAACGTCAAGAATCTTTGTTGTGTCAGTTATCTCAACCTCATTTAAAAAACTATTCACTATAGCTCTTTCTTCTTCTCTAACATCATCATATATTCTACTAATATCATTATAATTTACTTTTTTCACTGACCTTTCCTCCTCAATTATTTTATTTCACTACTCTTTCAGCTTAACGTTCCTGGTAGTTAAGACGTTTCACACGCTTTTCGTGAAATGTATTAACTACCATGTTAAGCGATGGATTCAATGGAAACTGACAATGAAATAAGACTATGACAACAAGATATGATTAAGATTGTCCTTTATATCATAAAGGTTAACTTCAAAGTTTTTGGCATCCTCTGGACGAATCACTATCACAAGCTTTTCAGTAGCTTTGTTTTGTTCAGATGATTTCATAAATGATTCAGCTATTAATGTTATCATTCTTTTCCTAGACGTTTTTAATCTACCTCTGCCAGTACCAATAACAGGAATTACTAATTCTTGAAGTTCACCTGATTCTCGAACATAGTTCCATAATCCATCCAATGAAGATTTTACCTTTTCGATTGTAGTAATTGCATTACCATGTTCATTCAAATCTGCCATCACTGTAAAATAGAACATTTTTCCATGAGTTGATATTGGTACAGTTGTACCCATTGGATATGGAATTGAACCTTGAATTTCACTTAGTTCTTCTTCTATTTTAGTAATCAATTCAATTTGATTACCTGTAAAATATTTTGCCGTAAACTGTCCTTGTAAACTATCAGTTGCAATCTTTCCACCCGAAACATCAGCTTCAAATTTAGAGTTTGTGCTAATAACAGCTGCTCCATTTATTTCAAAAATATCTGCAATGCATACTTCAATACATATATCGTTTTTTGGAAGTGTTATTGATATACTCTTTATTGGTCTTCTAATACCAATAGAAACCAACACTGATAATGCAAAGAAAATAAAAAATGCAAAAGATGCGTATTTGTCTCGAGTATAAACATTAAAGAAATCTAATGCTTCAATTACCAAGTATATTCCACCAAATATACCTAATATTGATGCAAATCCTGACTTTGAAAATAGAATGTATTTCCAATATGCTCGACTCGTTATTGTATCAACAAAATACTTAATACCGCTTTTCATATCAACAGCCCTCCAATTAATAATTGTAAAAATATTTTCCAACATCACACTTAGAGTTAACCATAAAATCAGCATCTTCCAAAGCAGATTTTATCAAATTTTTCTTATACGGGACATGTAATGTAGGTACTTCTGACATATTATCACGAAAAGCTGGTAATCTATCCCACAAACTACATATTGCACTTTTAAACTTTTTAGTATTATAATTTACTATGTCACTTTTTTGTCTATATTCTGGATATACTACAATAACTGGTAACCCTTTAGTATACATTCCATAATTCATTTCTTCTCTCAATGCCCTACTGTTCTTAGTAAATGAACTTAAGAAAAGTACAATATTCTTTGAATTATTTAATCTATCACGAAGTCTTGGTTTCAATGTTCTTTCCCAGTTACTACCATCACGTACGTTATAATTTTTATTATGCGAATCGCAAAACGGGAAGTTGCTGTCTGCACCTTTCCAAGCTCTTAACAAATTGTATGAAACAAAATCTTTGGTTGCAGAAGCTCCTAAATTACTCTCGTTAAATGGTTCAGTAACGTAAAATGCTGAATAATTACCGTTCTTATAAGCCATATTTTTTCTCTCCTTTATAATAATTTTTATAAACTATAATTACAAAGTTACACTAATTAAATCTGTCGCTTAACGTTCCGTGTGTTTACGACGTGACCAATCCTTCCGCTATCTGGCATGTTGGAAATACACTGTTAGGTGACGTTTCAATACGGTATAGCTAGACCATTTTAGCAGTCCAATCTAATTTATCCTATATTTTAATCAGAATTACTCGCAAAACCCTTTAGACTTTTATCACTTAGTCGATAAACTGTCAATTCATCCATTGCAGTAGCTCCTAAACTTTTATAAAATTTAATTGAGGGTTCATTCCAATCTAAACACCACCACTCTAGTCTTCTGCAACCTCTTTCTACAGCTATTTTTGCTACTTCTGATAACATAATTTTTCCTAGTCCCTTACCTCTCATTTCTGGTTTAACATACAAGTCTTCTAAGTGTATTCCAGATCGACCAACGAAAGTAGAGAAATTTTGAAAAAACAAAGCAAAACCAACAGGTTCATTATCATACTCTCCAATGAGAACTTCTGCTTCTTTTTTTTCAAATAACGAGTTATATAGAATCTCCTCTGTTGCCATTACTTGATCTAATAGGTTTTCATAATCAGCTAACTCTTTGATAAAAGTTAATATAAGCTTTAAATCCTTATCTTCTGCAAATCTTAACATGAATTTACTATCTTTAGTTTGTATCATAATTTATATACCACCTTTTAATTATTCTATATTCTCATAGCTTGAATAGTATTGTTTGGATTTTAATTGTTTGAACACAATTCTCATTCAAGCTGGAAAAAGATTCATTATAAGCTGAGTTTATACCTTTTAGCAATTTTATAGAGAACTTTGTGTAAGTTTTAGCTGAAACTAAGAAGGGAGCAACAGCCATAAAAATCTCATCCCAAGTTAGTTCAACTGTATGTTTCGAATAATGTCCTTTACTATTTCTAGTTCTTGGCTTGTTATAAATTTGACCAATAACACTAAAACTATCATCTCCACAAGCTAAATTTTCAACTTTTGGTTTACTCAAGTTTATTTTCTTTTTTAATCTTTTAACCTCTTCTGATAAATTATCTTTTTCTATTCTTAAACTGTTTAATTGTTCTAATAATTCTGTGGTATCATAAGAACTCCCTCTAATCCATCCTAACTGTGGATTTTCAGCAATTTCTTCAGTTAGACTAATTAAAACTGACGATACAAGATCATTTGTGGTACTCCACATTTTACACATTCTATTTTTTGAAACCCGATCTCTAAATCCTTCTAATTTTTGTCGATTCTCATCATCTCTTTTTTCAACAGGTAAATTATACGGATCTTCATGTAAAAAAGCAAGTACTGGAATATTATTTGATATTGCATATTTATACTCTTGCTCTGTATAACTAATACCAGTATTCGGATTAATTGAACCATAACGACCTTCTATAATTAAAACATAGTAATCACAATTATCAATAATTTTCTTTATATATTTAAATTGTTCATCATTTGAAGCTGAAAACATCTCCATACCAGCAGGTATGTGTTTGGCATTTAAGAGTGATTCAATTACCGACTTTCTTTCTTCTTTTAAGTCTGAAAAAGTTGAACTAATAAATACCTGATAACGTTTTTCCATAAATATCCTCCGTTTATTTCGACATACACATAATATCTTTAATTTAATATCTTTAATTTTCAATGTCATCTAACGTTCCTGGGCTTTGCGACGTGGATATTGCTCTACTTCTAATAACATATATCCATGTTGAAAAGCCCATGTTACACGACGTGCCTTTTTTCTTAACTATTTTAATCTCTTCCACTTTGCGTTTCTTCCTTTGCCTAATACTTCTATAACTCCTTCTTTTTTTAGTTCTCTAAAAACTCTATTTATTGTAGATTCCGAAACGTCAGGACATGCATTCCTTATGTCTTCTTTACTAAAAGACCCTAATACGCTTGTTACAGCTTGCCTTACTCTAAAGCTTCTATTCCCTTTTTTATTCTCTACTAGACCTACTCTATCTTCAAACTCTCTATAGGCTGCTAATAAAATTCCTAAAAAGTACTCTAACCAAAAAAAGACATTGTTTTTTCCTTCATGCCAGCCTATAGAAGATTTATTTAACGTTTCATAGTAGCTGGTTTTACTTTCTTCTATAATTTTCTCTATACTTATAAACCTTCCAACCTTATAATCATATTTATATAGTAATAATAACGTTAATAGTCTCGCCATTCTCCCATTTCCATCATTAAAAGGATGAATACTTAAAAAATCTAAAACAAAAGTTCCTATTAATATTAATGGTTCAATGGTTTCTTCTCTCATTTCCTTGTCTAAATAATTACATAGTTCATCCATAGCTATAGGTGTTTCAGACGCTGATAATGGTTTAAATCTCACATATCTTTCCCCATTAGGTAATATTTCTTCTATAACATTATCTTGATTTTTCCATCTCCCACCAGTAGTTGAAACAAATTTATATAAATCTCTATGAAATTGTAAAATTATATTGGGTGTTATTGGTATAGCATCATAAGAAGTATGGATAGTATTTAATACATCTCTGTAACCTGTAATTTCACCTTCTGAACGATCTTGAGGTATAGTATTATCTTTCATTATTTCCTTTAATCTCTTGTCTGTAATAACTATACCTTCTATACTATTAGAAGCTTTTGTACTCTGAACAATCGATACTTCTTTTAACTTTTCTAGCACTTGTGGTGATTGCTCTAGGTATAAATCTTGTTTTCCTTTATATTCATTTATCTTACCAATCAGTCTCACTATGTTCATTGGTATACTTTGATTATTTAGTTTTTTATCTGCAAATGACATCATAAATATATTCACCATCCTATTAACATGTTCATATCGTCGCAATATGACTACTTTTAGCATAACATGAATATGGTCACTTTACCATAAATATTATCAAAATCGTTTCAAATGAATACATTTGTTATTTTTAAACGTATTTGATTTGGGCATGTTGGGTAACGTTGTTAAGCTTCCCGTCGTCCTTCGGGTTTGTGTAGGATGTCGGGAGGCCTATGTTAGACGATGGGCCTATTTGACATGCTTTACATAACCAAATATTTATAATAGGCAAAAAACTCTCTTGTCAAAGAATATAAATCTCTAATTTCAAATATTTTAGCATGTGCAGTATATACCTTATCTATTCCAACTTTCTCAAAAGCTAATTTGGTTCTTGTTATATGAT
>VEND01000178.1 GCA_009711765.1 Bacillota bacterium
GTTTTATAAGTTTATCTTCACAGTATGAAAAATTTAGATTGTCTTAATGAACCGCCGTATACCGAACGGTACGTATGGTGGTGTGAGAGGTCGGTAGATAAAATAATTATCTACCTCCTACTCGATTGCTTCAAAATTAATGAAAACACCTTTTATTATGATGAATTTTGAATATATTGGGATACATCTACAACGGAAACAGCCCTTACAAGATAAATAATTAGTTTTAAAGAACTTTATTTTGATTTTGATAAAACATAGTAACAATTCTATTCCTAAAATAAAAAAGAGGAAAAACCCTAAGTGATATCAAGAGTAAAATAAAGTTGTATTATTTTTAAGGGGGTATAGATTAATAAAATAAGGTATAAGTATTTAAAACACTTGATTATAAGTATAGAGCATTCTTTCAAGTAGAGGAGAAATAAAGATGAATACGAAAGAACTTTATTTACACAATCAAAGAACATAGGTTTATTTTTTGTTTTTAAAACCAAAGTTTTATGAAAGAAAAAATAAAGTTCTATCTGGTTATATATAATTTTTTTAGGGTGTACAAACAAAATTTCAAAAGTAAAAAATACCTATAAACTTATGCAGATACATAATAAATCCTATTTATTGTCAATGATTTCTACTTCATAATTATTTGTAGTTATATTCCATTTTAAAAATTCAGCAATGTATTTTTCTTTATCTTGTATGTAGGGGCTTCCACAACAGCCACATCCTCCGATATAAATATCATATTTTTTGCTTAATTGAGATAATTCTTTCAGAAATTCATCTATATTATGTTTATTCATGCTAAATTCACCCCCTTTTATTAATTATACAAAAGATAGAAATAGATATATGGAACATATATAAGGACATTTACTATTATTATAATATAAAGATCTAAAAGAAGAAGGGTTTACTAAACTGATTGTTGAAGTTTTAGAGTATTCATCATGAAGTATTTAAAAGATAAAATCAAAATACAAAACTATATAAAGTCATGTTAGTTCTACAAAACATAATACTCTATAAAAGAAGGTGTGCTTATGAACTATAATCAAATTGAAAAAATAATGCTTTCATATAATTTAATAAAATACGAAATATCGGAAGGAACAAACTTTAAATTTTTAAAAGGAAATAGGCATAGAGTTATTTTAGAGAGATTAAGACCTTTAAAAAAAGGAGGAGCAAGTGGATTCTTATATGTAGAAGTATTAGATAAATATAAGGATAGTTGTAGCAAAAATGGTCACATAAATGTAAAAGAGATATCAAGTGAGGTGGAACTAAGAAATATTGTTGAGAATTTAATAAGTTATTTTGAGGAAAAGTATGGATATTAAAATTTTTTATGGGAGGTATTATATGGTTGGCAAATTAACTAAAGTAAAAGATCTAAGAACTGTATGGAAACATGAGGCATTAGATTTTACAAAATGGCTATCTAAGACTGATAATTTGAAACTTTTGGGAGATGAAATAGGTATTGAAATAAATTTATTAGAAACTGAAGCATCCATTGGGAGTTTTAATGTTGATATTTTAGCAGAAGAAGAAAATACAGGAAAAAAAATAATTATAGAAAATCAATTAGAAGCCACGGATCATGATCATCTAGGAAAAGTAATTACATATGCATCTGGATATGATGCTGAAATAATAATTTGGATAGTTAAAGATATTCGTGAGGAGCATAGACAAGCAATTGATTGGCTTAATGAACATACAGATGAGAAATTAAATTTCTTTATCATCAGACTAGAACTATGGAGAATAAACGATTCTCCATGTGCAGTAAAGTTTCAGGTAGTTTCTAGGCCGAATGATTGGGCAAAAAGCATTAGGCAAACAACGAAACAGACAAACTTAACTGATACTAAACTACTGCAATTAGAATTTTGGAATGAGTTTAAAGAGCATGTTTCACAGAAAGGATCTACTCTAAAATTGAGAAAGGCACAACCTCAACACTGGTATGATATGAGTTATGGAGTGTCAGGGTCACATATTACTCTTACAATTAATACACAATCGAAATCATTGGGGTGTGAGATATATATACCTGACTCTAAAGAACTATATTTTGGTTTTGAACAAAATAAACAAAATATTGAAAGTGAATTAGGGTTAAAGTTAGACTGGATGGAACTTCCTGATAAAAAAGCGAGTAGAATAAAGATATCTAATGACGCAGATATTAAAAATCGTATTAAATGGGAAAGTCATTTTGAATGGTTAAGAGAGAAAGCAGAATCATTCCAGAGAGTATTCTACAAGTACGCTAATAAGTAGTAAAAGTAAATAATATTAAGGAGAAATTATATGGAAATAAGAGTTATCGGAATAGATTGTGCTACAGACCCCAAAAAAACAGGAATAGCCATAGGAAACTACCATGACAATAATATGGAAGTATTAGAAACTAGAATTCCAGCAAATGTAGAAATAATGTATCAGTACATAGAGAAATGGATTAAAGGGCAAGAAAGTATATTAATTGCTATAGATGCACCATTAGGATGGCCTAATGATTTAGGGGCTAGTTTAGCAAATCATTTGGCTGGAGAAAACTTATCAACTATACCTAACAATTTGTTTAGGAGAGAAACTGATAGATTTGTAAAAAGTACAATTGGTAAACAACCATTAGATGTAGGAGCAGATAGAATAGCAAGAACAGCACATGCAGCCCTAAGAATACTCAATGAATTGAGGGAAAGAACGGGTAAGAAAATAAGCCTTGCTTGGAATAATGAAAGTTTTAAAGGTATTAAAGCAGTAGAAGTATATCCTGCTGCTACACTACATACTTATGGAATTAAAAATACAGGGTATAAAGGTAAGAAACAAATAATAGCAAGAAAAGAGATTATTGAAAGTCTAAGGGAACATGTAAATCTTCCAGAAAATTTGGATGTTATAGTTGAAAATGATGATGCGTTAGATAGTGTAATTTGTTTATTAGCAGCCAAAAACTTTATAGATGGAGAAATTTATTACCCTGAAAATATTGAAACTGGAAAAAAAGAAGGTTGGATATGGTTTAGAAAACCGAATATTTAAAATGGTCAATTTCAAGGAGTAAAATGAAAGGAAGGTGTGATTGAAATGTTTTCAAAAAAAGAGTTGATTAACATAGGATTTGAAGGCTTTATAAAAATTAAACACCTGAAAAATGATATGACCTATATACCGGATTGCAAAGGACTATATATAGTATATAAAGAGAATAGTAATGCAGTAAAGTTTTCGGACCTCGGTACTGGAGGATTTTTTAAGGGCAAGAACCCGAATGTGTCTATTGAAAAGTTGAATAATAAATGGGTACTAAGTTCAAATGTACTGTATATCGGTAGAGCAGGAGGAACTACTTATTCAGGGAGAGAGTATAAGTCAACATTAAAAAGCAGAATTAAACAATATATTAAGTTCGGACAAGGAAAGAATATAGGCCATTGGGGTGGTAGATATATATGGCAACTATCTAACCCTGAAGAACTGTTAATAGCATATAAAACAATGAACAATGATAATCCAGTATTAGAAGAAAGAAAGTTGATTGAAGAATTTGAAGAATACTATGGAATAATGCCTTTTGCAAATCTAAAATAAGTTATAGGATAGACTAATAAACTTCAAATTATATGTCATTTAGGCTTAAATCTAATAAATCATGTATTACTTCAATTGCATCTTTATTTAGCCTGTTTTCATTGTACTTTCCTTTGCTATTAACAGTTATAATATTACTGACCTTTATATTATGCTTCTCACATTTACCTACATTCTTAATATCCAATTTATGTTCCGATAATAATTTAGATACTGCATTATTTGTAAAAGTATTTTTATTATTACCTAATTGAATGTAATATCCTGCAATTAGATAAATAACTGTATCATCTGTATTCTTATCAAAGGCTTTTTTCCATATTGAGAAGTCTTTTTTAAAAATTTCTTCTATAGATAAACAATTAGGTTTTGGTTTTAGTTTAGATAGATTACCTGAACTATCATTTGTTACATCACATGAATGGTCGCTACTTAAACATGATAGTTTATTAATCGTAAATTCAATATTAGACAACTGCTTTTCAATAAAATCTTCAGTGCCATAGATTTCTAACTCTAATTTATTATATTTTAACTTAATGTGAGAAAGAGTGTTCACAAAAATCTCTCCTTAATCAGTAAAGGGAATTAATGAAAACTATAGAACTTCATCACTCATTACCCTTATTAATTTCATCCTGAAGTTTCTTGTAATATCCGTATAACATTTTAATAATTTCAGTAATTTTTGCATCAATTCTTCTAAATTCTTCGTCTTTTATATAATTGCGTTTCTTGGCTAGGGTTAACCAATATCTTGTTTCTCCCGTACTGCCTAATGCAACATTGATATGATATAACTCCCTTTTCCTATAAATCATGCTATTACCTTCTGCAATATTAGCACCTATACTACTACAGCATCTAAGGATTTGACTCTTAGCATTATATTTCTCATATTCTGGAAATTTTATAATTATTTTATAGATATCGTCAAGTAGAGACATACTTTTATCATATAATATAAGATTTCTAAAGTCTTTAATATAATTACTAGCCATACTAATCATCCTTTCATTTTTGATATAAGCATTATATTGATTTTCTATATACTTTCAAGAAATCAGAGCAATAAATTTTCAAGAAAATGATTAATTAGTATAAAAAAATATTCTAAGAATTAAGGTAAACTTTCAGATTGATTTAAGATATTTTATTGGGAATGGATCTATAAAAACATTTTTGTCGCATGAAAATCTAGATAAATGTTTAAATTTAAAGGGTTACATTGACTTAACTAATACATATATATTAGATATTTAGAGTAAGCAGGGTAAAGTTATAAGGTTCTTAGTCTATAGTACATATAAATCAAAAGCAACCACCTAGGAGTAGGTAGTTGCTTATCGAGTGGTAAGAGATAATTTGGCATGTATTACATTTGAGATCTAAGAGCATATTCAATTTCATTATCAATACTAGATAAATCAATAATCTTGTAGTTTCCACTTAGCATTAGGTCACATAAACTTTGATTTTTTGTAGGAAGGTAAGTGAGTTTAAATCCATTAGCATCAAAGAAATCAGTCATACTTTGATCATTAAGTTGGAACTTTTCTTGGAAGTAATATAAAGAAACTAGCCTTGTAACTGTAATCATATCTGCATCAGTATTAATAAAGATTATATCATTTTTTTCACCTAGAATAACCTGATAATTATTATCCATAAAATACCTCCTTAGTCATTAATCCATAAGATAATAGATAATCTATAAATGATGTTTCAAGAAATTTTTTGTCGCATGAAAAAATAATTCCTATAAGTAATTTCAAGGGTTATAAGGATTCAACTATATATACATATTATATATAAGTTATTAGTTAAAGGTTAAATAGTAAAGGGATAGATAAATAGAAATAGCAATGTAAAAAATAAAATTCAAGATAATTTTTTCAAAAAAGGTCTTGCATAGAAAATAAAATCATTGTATAATGTCATTACAAAATTTAATATACTTATTTTCTGAAACTGATGTTTTAGAGATTATTAGAATATAGACTCGCTATAAGTGTGTCTATAATCAAATTCTAATTATTTCTAGAGCATCAGTTTTTTTGTTGCCTAGAAATACGGTCTTTGGCAACTAAATAAAGAAGGTCTACAGCGATCGCAGGTGTAAAGAGAGATGGCATAGAGTAGACCTTTAACCTTCATTAATACCAATAGTTGGATTGATAATAAAGATTATATATACACTAGGAGGAGATATAATGCTAAGAAAAAGACAATTTATTGATAAATTTGCAATAGATATAGAGAAAATCCAAAGTAAATATATTAGAGAAGGTTTCAAAGAAAGTGACTTTGCAATTAATAGAGAGAAAATAATTGAAGAAGAAAAATTACAGGATATTTTATATGACATTTATTTGAATGATGGTGACTATCGAATATTTAAGAAAACCTTTAAGTCTAAACTAAATTTTAAGAAAGGTATATTAGATATAGATAAGAGTATACATGAAAATGTCGTGCCAATAGTTAGAAAAAAAGATTTTATGAAAGAAGGGAACCTACTTAGAGAGTCATTTACATCTGACTTAGATATACTTTATGGGGAAAGGGTAGGAGATGGATATCAACTACTTTTAAATAGAAATGAAAATAACTTATCTGAAGTGCGAAAACTTGCTTATAAAAATCAAAATAAAGTAGAGTTGACACTAGGGACATCATATAAATTTCCTGATATATATTTAATAAGTTGTAGTGAAGAAAATATAAGGACAAATGACTTTATAATTGATTTGACGCCCAATCTTTTTAATAAGTCTATACAGAGGCAGATTAAAAAAGAAATAGGGGAAAATTACTTATTCGCAATACCAACAGAAACATTAACAATAATTACAAAAGATACTCCACAAGGCATGAAATCATTAAAAGATGCCATAAACTACTCAAATGATTCTGATGAGGTACAAGAACAAGTATCAAAGAATATATATAGATGTATTAAAGATTCAATCATATCATATGATGAGACAAATTGTGTAAAGGTCGAAATAGGAAAAAGACCTTACTTTAAAATATAGATTAGAAAAAATATATAAATATCAATAAAGACTTGAAATCAAAATATAAGTCTCTATAAAATATCTCCAGCAGTTTAAGAAGGAACTAGCAAATACTTTTAAATAGGTATTAGAGTTAATATTTAAAATACGAGGGGGTATTTGTTAAACAGCACTCTATTTCAACCTTTAAAAGTCAAAATATTTCCGCCTAAATATCATTAAAGATCATAGATAATTTAAATAATTTAAGTAAGAATTATTCTTGAAAGATCAAAAAAATCACTTTATTACATCTTTAAAACAAAGAAAAA
>VEND01000168.1 GCA_009711765.1 Bacillota bacterium
CATGGTCGATAATGAAAAATGGATAAAAAATGGACAGAAAAGAGGAATGGGGAAAAGAGTGGGGTTGGGGGAAGATCGTGAAAAATTTTTAAATACATGATGATAAAAGTTTATTTGATGGACATATTATTTGTATCTCACAAATAAACTCTTATCAAAAATAAAATAAGTTCTATCACAGAAAATAAACATTTATCAAAAACATGTTCCCAAGAATCGAAGGATATCTTAGGAAGCATGTTTTTTTATTGGAAAAAATAAATGAAAAGAGAAAATGGAAAAAGACTAAACCCCAGTAAAATGAACGGTTACAGAAGATTAAATGGAAAGAAAAATGGATAAATCTTTTCCTTATAACTTAATCCTTTCACCTTAATCCTGATAAAACTCTATTTTCGTTTTAAGGTCTAAGGACTAAGGAAAAAGCCAAAAAATACTGAAAAACATGGTCGATAATGAAAAATGGATAAAAAATGGACAGAAAAGAGGAATGGGGAAAAGAGTGGGGTTGGGGGAGAATCGTGAAAAATTTTTAAATACATGATGATAAAAGTTTATTTGATGGACATATATATTGTATAAACAATTTAAAGTTCTATCAAAAATAAAAAAGCAACACTAAAGTTCTATCACAGAAAATGAACATTTATAAAAAACATGCCTTTAAAGAATCATAGAATCTCTTTAAAAGCATGTTTTTTCTTATGCCTTTCATAACTTCTGTGTTTTAAACGAATGTTGATTTTTAATTATATATAATAGTAATATTTATCAAAATGAGATTTTAAAAGTTATGTCTTAGGAGAAAATAAAAAAGAAGCAAGACATAGATAAGTCCTACTTCTATTGGGTAATCTTGCTATTAAGTAACAAAGACAAAGTATTAATTACGAAAACATGATACTCCTGCCCAAGCCAGTAATATTGCAGGAATACAAGGTAGTAGATTCAAAAGGCTAATACTAAGTATAATAAAGAAACCAAAAACTATAAAGCATATAATCCCTGTTGTTTTTTTGTTTTCTTTTTTGAGTCTCACGCCTAATACTATTAAAGATATTGTTCCAACTATCTCTAATAGTGTCAAGGTATTTAATACAGTCCACCAAGTATGTGAAGCATAGTCAGCACTGAATCCTGCTCCTAAGTACATAAATGGTGCGAACAGTAAACCTACAATTCCTGCTAAAATAACAATTGCTCTAGTATTTTTTAATTCTTTCATTTTTTACAATCTCCTTTACATCATTCATTCTCATACCCCTAAAAGGCTATTATGCCAGTAATTTTTATGTATTATTACAAATATGAATTATATTATACTTTCCGTTTCTGGATACAGTTTCAGCACTACAATGAGGGCAGACTTTTCATTTGGAAAATCTAAATTCCTTAACTTCCTGCGTAACTTGATTTACTTGTGAACTTACTACAAGAATTTCTTCTAAATAACAAAATAATTGCTCTTGTTGGGTTATGGATATTTTCTGAATATCTGAAATTAAAGAGGGTATACTTTCTATATTCTGACCTCCTAATCTATGAATTTGGTTTAATTATAGCATACCCCAAAAACATATCAAATTTCAACATTGATTTAAAACATAGCCTAATATAAAATATTTTGGAGGGGATTGTATTGAGAGGAGCAATACTTCAAAAGAAAAATATGTACTACACCTATATGGAGGATTATGAAAAGGAAGATATATATTATAAAAGAGTTACTAAAGAAGATCTTTATATAAAAGAAAGTTATAATGAAAGCCTAAATGTAATGTCTTTAGAGGGGTTTGTAGAAAGCATAAAAAACAGTGGAGATAATATACCATTTATTGAGGTTTGTAACAAAGAACTAGATGGTTGGACAAGATACTTTGGAATGGATGACAAATCTATTTACTTTAGGACAAAGGATTTTAAATCAGGCACTGAATCATATTATATGGTTGATAAAAGCAATTTTATTAAGGAGAAAATAGAGTCCATAGATCTGAAACCCTATGAAGGTAATTGGGACATATATGAAGATGAATTGATTTTATATTAGAGCAGATATTGTATATGATACTCTTAAGACTATAGATACTTAAATGATATTTCAAAATATAGGTGGATCAAATAGAGACCGACCTATACAATAACCATTAGTAGTACAATTTAGCATTTTATGAAAAAATATTAAGAAGAGATTATTTATATAAAAGGATGGTGTATTATGAGAAAGGAATTTGAAATTCTAGGTTGTGTAGAGGTTCCTATAGAATTAACGGAAGACGAATTTTTCAATAAATTTATTGCCTTCATTGAGTCCAATAACTGGTCCTTTGGCGGAGGCATTAACGAAATCGTTGATGGATTCTATGTTAATGAGGACGGCACAAAGGGTAAATATGTTCTTGATAAATAAAATGACATTATCTTCGATGGTTCATATTTTAAATTCTTCCTACGTAACCTAATACAAGATGACAAATAGCAGAATTATTATGGTGAACTTTTTTATCAATACTTTTCACTCCATTAAGATAAATGAGATGAATATTATTTACATAGGGAGTGCTTTTTTACTCTAAATTAACTTAAAACTTAGGCCTTAGCAGATAAAACTACTTCTATGTATCTCACAAATAAACTCTTATCAAAAATAAAATAAGTTCTATCACAGAAAATAAACATTTATCAAAAACATGTTCCCAAGAATCGAAGGATATCTTAGGAAGCATGTTTTTTTATTGGAAAAAATAAATGAAAAGAGAAAATGGAAAAAGACTAAACCCCAGTAAAATGAACGGTTACAGAAGATTAAATGGAAAGAAAAATGGATAAATCTTTTCCTTATAACTTAATCCTTTCACCTTAATCCTGATAAAACTCTATTTTCGTTTTAAGGTCTAAGGACTAAGGAAAAAGCCAAAAAATACTGAAAAACATGGTCGATAATGAAAAATGGATAAAAAATAGACAGAAAAGAAGAATGGCTAGAAATGAGGAATGGGAGGGGAAAATGTGAAAGATGTTTATTTTAGGGATGATGGGAGTTTGTTTGATGGATACATTATTTGTATTAATATTTAAAGTTTTATAACAAAATATCGTTTTATAAAAAAATGCTTTTAAAGAATCCTATGATATCTTTAAAAGCATTTTTTGCTTTTATAGGAAGGTGAAGGGAATCTGTTACTAGAATAAGAAAGAAGACAGATAGTTAGAGATAATTAAAGTCATCTTCTCAATAACTATAATTATTTTAGCAGAGTATAGTTTAATAATTCAAAACTTTAATTTTATGCCTTGAGATGCCTTTCTTAGGAGTAACTATGTTAGTTACGAGAGTAATTGAATTTTAAAGGAAACAAAAGTCATTTTACATCTACATGTTTTTATTCTTTATTTATTTTCTTCGTTTTAATACAAGATTTTTTATTGAATTAGAATCTGTTTAAGAAAGTTGTTTAGCAATTGTAAAATAGGACTAAATATTAAGTAGGAGGATTGAGTATGGCTTATTTTAATGATAAACAAAAGGTTAAGGAATATATTGAAATGTGTGAAGGTATGGGGGCAAAAGAACTTATCAATATTTTAAAAAGACAAATAAAAGAAGGTTCTACAGTTCTAGAACTCGGAATGGGTCCTGGGAATGATCTGAATTTACTTAAAAATTACTACAATGTTATTGGTTCAGATAATTCACAAGCATTTTTAGATGCATATAAAGAGAATAACAGAAACACTGAATTACTCCTTTTAGATGCAGTAACAATAAATACTGATAAAAAGTTTGACTGTATATACTCAAATAAGGTATTGCAGCATTTAACAAAGAAAGAACTTAATCAATCCGTGGTAAGACAGAAGGAAGTTCTTAATGATGGAGGCATACTATTTCATACATTTTGGAGAGGTGATTCAGAAGAAATATATGAAGGGTTAAGATTTGTACATTATGAAAAGGATGAACTAATAAATATTTTCCAAAAACATTTTGAAATAGTTGAAATAAATTACTATTCTGAAGAAGATGATGAAGATTCAATTTATATAGTTTCACAGAAAAAGTAATTTAAGATAATATGGTAAGTATATTATGGATAGTAGATCAAAGATGAAAGGCTTAAAATATACTTTAGTTTATGAGGATGATATTTATTAAAGAATTTACAAAGCGAAAAATTACTAAATTTGCATCAAATGAATTACTTGAAAAATAACTGATATCAATAATATAGTGTGAGTTATGAACATAATAATATTTAAAGTATATTGGTCAAGAATGAACTATAGAGGGGGGGATGCATATTTGAACATATCAACATGGATTGCTATATATATGCCGTTATTTGTAGTGATTTTTATTATCTTACCAGAGCAAAACAAAATACGAAAATTAATATGTATTAAAATTAGAAAGAAAAAGGGGTGGATACCTATGGCTAATGATGTAATTAAAAAGTATATAGGAAAGAAATGTAAGATAACAACAGGATCATTTGGTACAACAGTAGCGGGTAAAATAGTTGAAGTAAAGGATAACTGGATTGAGGTAGAAACTAAGAAGGGAAAAGAATTAATAAATGCCGATTTCATACAAAATATAAAAATAAAATAGAATGTTTATATAACATGCTTTTAAAGAGAGTAATACCTTTAAGGGCATATTTTTTTATTGGCAAAACTAAATAGAAAAAGATTAAACAGCAGTAAAACCAATGAATAGAAAAGATTGAATGGAAAAGAAAATGATATATTATATAACACAAATAAAAAAAGCATTATCAAGCCCTAAACTTAATGAAATAGTAAATGAACCTAATATGGTTGTACGCTTAAGTGGAAATAAATATGCTACTTTATTTAATATAGATCATAATAAAACACTCCTTAATATTAGTTTTCCCTCTAGATGATAAAATATGAATAGATATAAGTAGAGAAAAATAAGGATGTGGATAGATAGTAAGTTCTGGGGATAAATATTAAATGATTTATATGAAATGTGGATAATTTTATTACTTGGTTATGAAGTAGGATAGTTTATTATCTATTTATACATAAGGGAGGAAATTAATATGGACTATATGGGAAATAAAGAATATTGGGATAAAAAGTTTATACAAAGAAGTGACAAACCTTTAAGTCCTGAAACAGCATTGATTGATAATATAAAATATTTCAAAGAAGGGTCAGTGCTTGATTTAGCATGTGGAGATGGAAGAAATACTTTATTTTTTCTTAAAAGAGGTTTTAATGTAACAGCAGTTGATTTTAGTAATGAAGCGCTTAAACGATTACAGAGATTTGTAAAAAAATTAAATTATTCTGTGGATACACGACAAATCAATTTAAGTGTAGATAAGGCATTAAAGGACATTAAAATATTTGATAATATTGTAATTAACCATTATAGATTAAGCAAAAACAATCTTTTAGATATCAAAAATCATTTATCCTTTAGTGGAATTTTGTTTGTATCTGGATTTGGACATAAACATAAGACTTGTGGAAAAATTAGAAAAGAGGATTTAATTAAACCTACAGATTTTGATGTGTTCAATGATTCATTTGAACTTATTGACTACATTGAAAATGAAGATGATAGAGGATTCTTTGTTACTTATATTTTTCGAAAGAAATAATTTTATAATTTGAAAAATTAAGAAGGAAAAACCTAAAAATATAAGAATAACTTAAATATGGATATAAGTTTTGGAGGGTAGTATTTATGAATATAGAAGTAATGGCTATAGAATCCATAGGGGATATGATTTTAATTTTTTTAAGTATATTGTTACTTCCACTGGGAATTTTGATTTTCGTTAATATAGATTATATAGCTAATAAGTGGCACGAAAGGTCAAAGGAAAGGTCATCATTTGAGTATATATATTTTTTTGGTTTTTCCATTAAGGCCTATACATCGGTAAAATGGAATAAGTTTGTATTTAGGCTTATTGGAAGTGTAGGCATATTAATAGGAAGTATAAGTCTTATATACTTAGTTATTTGTTTAGTTAATATGTAATAGTAAATATTATAAGTTTTGGTTGGTGGTTATATTGAGAGGGCACTACTAATAAGTCCATATGCTAAAGATTTACTAGAATATAATACAAAATAAATGGAAAAAGACAGTGTGTAATATTTACATACTGTTTTCTTTTTTTGCTATTGTTTTTTTATATAAATTATGATTAAATATTAACTATTGAATTATTAAATATTATTAACATTTTACACAAGAGGAGGATTAAAATGGAAAGATTTAAAAAGGTGTTAAAAAACACCGGAAATTTAGTTATTATTGCAATGATTTTAGGTATATTAGTAGGTTCTTATGTACCAGGTAGTGCTTCTTTCTTTGCTCCCTTTGGAGACATTTTCATGAAGCTTATTAAAATGCTTGTTATTCCATTGGTTTCAGTGTCAATTATATCAGGAGCTGCATCCATTGGGAATACTAAATCCGCAGGGAAGATTGGTATGGCAACTTTTTCTTATTATATGTTTACAACAATGGTTGCTGTAACAATAGGTCTAGTATTAGGAAATATATTTAAACCAGGCATTGGTTTAGATATGGCTACTATTCAAACGATGTTTTCAGAGGAATATGTTAATAAAGGTGCTACTCCAGGATTTTGGGAAACTGTTATGGGTATAATTCCTCTAAATCCATTTAAGGCATTACTTGAAGGTAATATTCTGCAAATTTTATTTTTTAGTCTTTTTCTAGGTTTTGGAATTTCAACCCTTGAAAGTCATAAAAAGGATTCACTATTAAATGGATTAAATTATATTACTGAAGCTTTAATATGGATGATTGAAAGGGTAA
>VEND01000077.1 GCA_009711765.1 Bacillota bacterium
AAACAATGGGCTATTTTGCTTATTTTTATGCAAAAAAATCAAATCTGTTAATAAAGATATTACTCCTATTTTACTTATCCACAACAAACTTTTCATCTACTCTCAAAAAAATGGGGAAACTCTAATATCTGAAAACATTGAAAAGATGTAATTTTATTGTTATAATGGAGTGGATAAGTTTAGGAGGTGAGCATGACGATGGATCAGGTTTTAGTTAATGTAACTTTAGGCAAACTACCAGTTTCAAACTTTTCAATAACTTTTATAAGTTTATTCCCTGGGAGTAGTGTGTCTAAATTTAATAATTATGTTAACTAAAATAAAGTGAATCGTCTTTGCCAATAAACTGTAGAATTACCCATGTGTTGGGTTTTATTATATTGAGATTTAAGCCTAGGCAGGATTTACTTGCCTGGGCTTTTTATATTTTTGAAAATTTAGGGGAGGTTTTATAATGATAGAATTAGCGTTAAATAAAATAGAAAAATCCTTCGGAGCAGAAAAGGTTCTTAAAGACATATCCTTTGATGTGAATACATCTGAAAAGGTAGGTATAGTAGGTAAAAATGGTACGGGTAAGACTACTATATTTAAAATTATTTCAGGTATAGAGAATTATAATAAAGGGTCATTATCTATAAAAAAGGGTAATACCATAGGTTATTTATCACAAATACCTGAATATCCAAAGGATTACAAGGTTACTAATGTATTACATGAAGCTTTTAAAGAAGAATTTAAAATAAGTGATGAAATGAGATCATTAGAAGAAAAAATGTCTAATATGGATGGAGATAGTTTAGATAAAGCAATGAAAAAATATGGCGCTTTACAACAAAAATATGATCATTTGGGAGGATATGAAATTGATGAAAAATTAAGTAAAATATGTGTAGGGTTAAAAATAGATGATAAATTTAAAAATAGAAAATTTGAATACCTAAGTGGTGGAGAAAAAACAACAGTAGAGCTTGCAAAAATACTTCTTAAAAACCCTAATATTCTTTTATTAGATGAGCCGTCTAATCATTTAGATTTAGAATCAATAGAATGGTTAGAAGACTTTCTAAGTGAGTATGAAGGAACTGTTTTAGTTATCTCCCATGATAGATATTTTTTAGATAGGGTTGTTAGTAAAATACTAGAAGTTGAAAATGGTAAGATTAATACCTTTTTAGGTAATTATTCTTATTATTTAAAGGAGAAAGAAAGAAGAGTATTAGAACAGTTAGCTGAATTTAAAAATCAACAAAAGAAAATAGATGACATGGAAGAAGCTATTAAAAGATTTAGAGTATGGGGTAATATGCGGGATAGTGAGAAGATGTTTAAAAAGGCTAAACAGATGGAAAGAAAGCTAGAAAAAATGGATAAATTAGAAAAGCCAAATACAGAGGATAGAAAAATAGGTTTAGAGTTTTCATCAAATAAAAGATCAGGAAATGATGTGTTAAAGATTAAAGGACTCTGTAAATCCTTTGATGAAAATCGTATTTTAAAAGATTTAGATTTATTTGTTAAATATCAGGAAAGATTAGCTATCTTAGGGAAAAATGGTAGTGGGAAATCTACACTTTTAAAAATAATATTAGATAAATATAAAAAAGACTCAGGAGAAATAAAAATAGGTTCTAGGGTGAAAATTGGATATTTAGAACAATCTATATATTTTAAAGATGAGAAAAAATCTGTACTTGAAACGTTTATGAGGGAATTTACTATAGGTGAGGGTGAAGCTAGAAATAAATTAGCACGCTTTTTATTCTATGGTGATGATGTATTTAAAAAAATATATAATTTGTCAGGTGGAGAAAAAAGTAGACTTAAACTAGCAATGCTTATGTATAAAGATATTAATCTTTTAATACTAGATGAACCAACAAACCACTTAGATATAGGTTCAAGGGAAATGTTAGAAGAAGCATTAAATGAATTTAATGGCACTATAGTTTTTATATCCCATGATAGATACTTTATAAACAAAATAGCGAAAAGGATAGTAGAGTTAAGAAATAAAAAATTAGTAAATTATTTAGGAAATTATGAATACTACAAAGAAAAGAAAAAAGAAGAAAAACAAGAAATAGAAAAAATAAAACAACAAAAGAAAGAGAAAAACAAAGTTAAAAATAATAAAAAAAATAAAACTAAACCAAAGAAAAAAGGAATAAATAAATGGAAATTAAAAGAATTAGAAGAACAGATAAATGAGCATGAAACCTTACTTGAAAAGAAAGAACAGGAAATGAAAGAATATGCTAGGGATTTTGAAAAATTAAACGAAATCCATAAAGAAAAGTCAAAAATACAAGAAAAATTAGACTCACTATTAGATAGATGGGTGGAAATTTGCGAAGAAAAGTGATATTATGACAATCTAATATAGGACTTTTGGCCTATAATTTTTTGAAATTAAAAAAATATGTCAAAAACAAAGGAGAATCCATTTATTGCTAGAATATATTAAATTATAATATTATTCTGAATAGTGAGGCGAAGGTGATTATATGGATATAAAGTTAATTGAAGAATTTCTAGGGAAAATTAATTCTGTTTTATCAAGCAAAGTAGTAGTAAATAAGGATAAAGAAATAACAGAAATACACGTATTATCTAGTATGGAAAGAAGTCCAAAACAAATTTCAAGAGACGTTAAATCTGCTTTAATGTCTAAGTTTGATTTAGATATAGATTATAAAGTAATAAGTATAGCACAGATAGATAAAGAATTAACTAAAGACGATGATTCAAGACTTAAACTTAAAAGTGTAGAAACTTCAATTACAGGAAAAAGGCTGAAAGTTAAAGTTATTTTAGAAAAAGACGATAAAGTGTATGAAGGTAAAATCTCAGGACCAAATACTACATTTAATTCAAAAAGAATGTTAGCTACTGCTACTTTAGAAGCAATAGAAAAGTATTTAGGTGTTGAAGAAGTTTTTGTATTTGAAGATACAAGTAAAGTAAATTTAGCAGGTGAAGATGTAATTGTTACGGCAGTAAGCTTTTTAGCTTCAAATAAAGAAGAAATTTACTCAGGATCTTCCTTTATAGATGTAGATATAAAAGAATCTGTAGTTAAATCTACCCTTGATGCAGTAAACAGGAGGGTAATGAGACATTCTATTGCCAATTAGGCCGGCTTAAAATTTTAGTTTTAAATTTACTTAGGTTAGATAGAGATTTACTTTAGCGTAGAGGATATAACCTGCTGAAATAGCGTATCAGCAGAGTATATTACATTAGGGGGTTATATTCGTGAAAAGAACAATATTTGCATTAGTAAGCATATTAGCTTTAATATTAGCTAGTGGAGCTAACTACTCAGTAATATAATTTAGTTGATAGCCGGCCTGGTTATATATAAGGAGGATAGTTATGTCAGAAGAATTAAGGAAAGTAAAAAAATTTGTAGCTATAATGGCTGTTTTAGCTACGTGTATATTAATATATTTGTATTTAAATTATAATATTCCTGATATAAGTTTATTTTTGTTTTTCTGTATACTTTCAATAATCACAGAGTCTTTACTTATACCTTTAGCAAATGGTATGGCGGTTTCAGTAGGTTTTGCTATGTGTTTTGCAGCAATTATTGTTTCAGGACCTTTAACAGGTGCTATAGCATCAGCTTTAGGTTTTTTATTAAGAGTACCTAATATAAAAGGAAGAGGATATATACATTTATTTAATCTTCCGGCGTTTAAAACTATCTTTAATGTATCTCAGGGATTAATAGTGACAGGGATATCAGGTATAATATATGTAGAGACGGGAGGAATAATAAAACAAGGGGATTTTATCTATAATTCCATTTTATCGCTAATATTAGCTTTGTTAACTTATGTTATTTTAAATACAACTATTGTAGTAAAATTTATTTCTATTATAAACAACCAAAATTTTACTAGAATGTGGTTTTATAATATAAAAGGAACAATAGTAAATTCCATTACCGTATGTGTGCTAGGGGTAATAATAGCTATAGCTTATATAGGTTATGGTCCAGGAGCAGTGTTACTATTCTTTGGACCATTGTTACTTGCAAGATATTCATTTAAGTTATATATGGATACTAAACATGTGTATATGGAAACTATTCATGCACTTACAAAAACAATGGAGGCTAAGGATGCATATACCAGTGGACATTCATCAAGGGTTGAAAAATATGCAGTGAAATTAGCTAAAGCACTTAATTTAAGTGACAAAAAGATTGAAAATATAAAAACAGCATCTTTATTACATGATATAGGAAAGATTGGTGTTGATGATGTAATACTAAAAAAACCTGATAAATTAACAGAAAAAGAGTATGACCAGATAAAAAAGCACCCTGTTATAGGTGCTGAAATTATAGATGATGTAGATTTTTTAAAGGGAGTATCAAAAATAGTTAAATATCATCATGAAAGATATGATGGTTCAGGATATCCAGATGGGTTAAAAGAAAATAACATACCATTTGAAGCAGCTATTGTATCTGTAGCTGACGCATTTGATGCAATGACTTCTGATAGACCCTATAGAAATGGATTATCTAAAGAAAAAGCATTAGATATAATAAATGAAAATGCAGGAACCCAGTTTCATCCTAAATTAGCCAAAGAATTTATTAATTTGATGGTTAAAGAAGAAGAAAAGGAGATGCAGGAAAATGTTAGTTGAATCAATGGCAACTTCTCTGGTTGTGGGAAAAGCTAGAGGGGGGAAAATAAGAAACTTTGAAAAGGTTAATTTCAGAGGTTGGTATTTATTTATAATAGGCTTTATAATTGAATTTTCATCAGTAATAATAAGAGTTAAAGATTTATTTGGGGTTGGTGAATTTTTAAATAATAATTTTATTTTTGTACATAGTGCTTCATATATTTTAATAATAATCGGACTTATACTTAATTTTAAAAAGCATTCTATGAAAATAATATTATTAGGTACATTACTAAATTTCATTGTTATATTTGTAAACGGTGGTAAAATGCCCGTTTCAGGTGATGGCCTTGCTTTACTTGGATTGTTTGAAAATCTAAAAATGTTAGAAACCGACTCAATGATTACCCATACTTTAGTTAAAGATACTACAAAACTTTATTTTTTAGGAGATATAATACCTCTTAAAAAACCATATCCATTACCTAAGATGATTAGTATAGGAGATGTTTTTTTAGGTATAGGGATATTTACTTTTATACAAGGAGTTATGTTAAAAAAGTTTAGTAAAAGTACTAAAATGATAAGTTTTGAATATAGGAAAGACTAAACCAGCAGATTATCTGCTGGTTTCTATATGAGAAAAAATAAATGAGAGAGCTAGTTTTTTAATATAGTTCTTTAGATTATAAAAAATATTTAGTTTAAAGTAGAGATAATACCTCATCAAGCTTAGATAATAAAAAGTTTATATCATCTTCTTTAATAACCAGAGGAGGTTGAAAGGCTAGGACATTTCTTTCTAATCCATTTTTACCAATTAAAATCCCTCTATTTTTTAGTTCTTCTAAAATAAAATCAGTTTCTTCTGAGGCTGATTTACCATCTTGATTGACAAGTTCTACACCAACCATTAATCCAATACCTCTTACATCTTTTATTATAGGATGTTTCTTTTGTAGATTTATAAGTCCTAATTTTAATTTTTTTCCTAATTTTTCGGATCTTTTACATAGTTTATTTTTTTCTATGTAGTTAAGCACTGCGATAGCTCTATTAGCAGAAACTGGATTACCCCCTAATGTAGAAGCTGATGGTTTAGTAAAGGCATTAGATATTTTATCGTTTGTACAGAAAGCTGATATAGGCATGCCATTACCTAAGGCCTTTGCTACAGTTATTATATCAGGAACAACATCATAATTTTCAATAGCAAACATTTTACCAGTTCTTGCAAAGCCAGTCTGTACTTCATCTATTATCAAGAGAATCCCGTAATTTTCTAGCATTTCTTTTAATCTTTTAAAATACCATTTTGGTGGTGTAATTATTCCACCATTTCCTTGTATAGGTTCAGCAATTAATGCAGCTATTTTTTCAGCTCCCCTTGTTTCGATTATTTCTTTTATACTTTTTAATGATTCAGTTGCTGCTGTGTTTAAATCTAAACTTTTGTTATATGTATTTTTAGCAACAGAAACACAATCAGAAAGATATGGATCAGCTCGCCACATTGGAATGGCAGTTGTGCTCATTGTTAAGTGGGTTCTACCATGCAAGCTTCCTTCAAGTGATATAAATTCTTTCTTTCCTGTATATAGTCTTGCAAGTAAAAGGGCTCCTTCATTTGCCTCTGAACCTGAACAACAAAAGAAAGAATGGGTAATATCCCCTGGCAATATCCTAGATAGTTTTTCTGCTAAATCAACGATTGGTTGGGTTAAGTATATTGTTGTTGTATGTTGTAAGTCTTTTAACTGAGTTATTGTTGCATCTATAATTTCAGGATTACTATGACCACAGTTCATAACAGAAACTCCTGCAAAAAAATCGATATATTTATTACCTAAAGAATCAAATAAGTATTGCATTTTACCCTTTACAATTTGTGAAGGGTTTTTATAAAAATGATGGGAACAAGGAAAAAGGAAATTTTTCTTTTTTGTTTGCGAGGCATGTTGCCGAGCCAATGGTTTGAGAGAAAACCTATCGCCTAGTTAATGGGAAGATAAGCTGTAGGCAAGGGCGTCTTTGGCGACGAAGAGGTCTGAAGGAAGCTGATGGTGGTTATTGGAACG
>VEND01000055.1 GCA_009711765.1 Bacillota bacterium
AAATATTTAGGAGGTTATTGTAATTTTATAAATCTGAATATATCTTTCAAAAAAATCTCATTTTTATGAGCTTTAGCTCTATGGTCTTTTTTTCAGTTTATAAAAACTTAATTATGCAATTTCCTCAACTATATCTTCTATAGGTACATTATATCTTTTTGATATCTTCCATATTGTTTCTCCAGCTGTTACATTGTGAACAATTGTATTTGCTTGCTCATTAGAATCATGATATATCGGACCTTGTATAAATTTATATGTGTCTTCTATATATTTAATTTTCATTTTAGGTTTTTTTTGAGATTCCTTCACAATTTTAATACTACCTAAGCTTCCCATACTCTTATTATACTCTTCATCCACAATGCTAAATGATACACCATATACTCCTGGTGGAAGTAGTTCAAATTCATCATATACAGCTTTATCATAGTTTATAGGTATAAAGGAAAATTCATATTCTGTTTTCTTATCTAACCATTTATTTAGTCTTATACTTATAGATTCATTAGGTGAAGATATTTTAAGATGAGCTACTACTGGTTTATTGGTTTTAAATTTTATATTAGTAGATTCAGGATTTTTAATACCTTTATATGCAATTATCTTTTCTGAAATACTACTTGATATAACTTTTGGAAACACATAATCTTGACTAGCATTAGATTGTATTGGTATAAAATTAAATATTAGAATAATTGATACAAATACTTTTAACCCTCTACTAAAGTATTTAATCATAATCCCTCCCCTTGGTTTGGCATGATATAATATGTTACTATATTCAAATTATATACTCTAAAACGAAACGAATAAAGAAGAAATGAATGGTGAAGGTGTATAAATGTTCCTCCATAAAAAGCTCAATGTATATATAATTAAATCGAATGCTCTCATTATACCTAGATATTAGTGGGGGAGCATATTAGATGTAAATGTCTCCGATACTCTCCTTATAATTCCTCCTGCGCAATATCCAATAATTGCTTCTTCATATAATATATATAATTTCAAAACCAACCATGATATATTAAATTCATATATGATTTAATATATCATGGTTGGTTTTATATGAATACTCCTTAATGCATTTTGTATTATTCAACCAAACTAATCTATATTCCTTTTATGCTCAATGGTGAAATTATAACCAAAATATTTTGATTATTAAAATCAATAACAGTAAATGTATATATAAACTAATTTTGTGTAATTTAATAATTTTGTTTCTGTGTTTATATTTCTTCTTCTGACAAAATTTTATATTGTAATAATTAATTAATATAGTACTAAATACATAAAATAAAATTAATAATTTACTCCCTGGTATCGTTAGAAGTTCCATTGGTTTCATTTTAATCTCCTGCTTCCATATAGTATAGTAATATAAACTATAAAAATATACTTTACTTGCTATTTTAAAACATAATTAATATGAATAAATCTCCTATTATCAACATTATTGTTCCTGTAATAACCATTTCCCTTTTCCTTTTTTTTATTGCTTGTTCATATTCATCTTTTGATAATTTTATTTTTTGCTTTTTAAATGTATTTCTTACCTCTATTTCGGATTCAACTGATTGTATAACAAATATATCATAAAACATTGAATTTTCATTTAATATTCCTCTAAGAATTGTACCAGAAACAACAGTGTTAAAAATAAAAAATAATGCTTTTTTTATGTTCACTTAATGCTCCTCCTTTCTTAATGATGACTATAATATTCTATCCAAAATTGGTTAATGTCAGGTTTCTTCCATCTAGCAAGTATAAATGCTTCTCCATACATAGCATGTGTTTCAAATGGGAACCCTTTAAGACCAGCTAAAGAAAACGCTGGTACATAAGTGTAAATATTATTACCTTGACTATTTCTACTGTGTGAAACATCTTGTGAAAAACTTAATATGCTATTTCCTACTACTTTAAAACTTCCAACCATATCATCAACTGTTTCTGCAGAAGTAAGTATGGGCCCTACAGCTGCAAATGATCCCGATGCTCCTCCTACGATTCCTCCTGCATAATATCCAATAATCGCTTCTTCTTTATCATCACTTACTAGTTGGACACCTAATTTCCCGCCTCCTGCTACTCCAAATTGACTTTCTATATTTATTCCTCCTACTATTTCTTTAGTTGTTGCTTTTTCTGAACTTACTTTTGACAAACCATCCCCAGTTTGTCCTTTAATAATCTGTCCATCGTGCATATACTTGTTACCCTTATCATCTATAGGCACAAACCCATCAGGGTCTACAAAGTTTGTTGGATTATTTGCTGCATATGAGTAAAGATTTAGTGCAAATACTGCATCCCTTGTTATGAATCTACCTAGGAATGGTGAGTAGTATCTACTCTTTAGATAATATAATCCTGTTTTATCATCATACTGATATCCACTGTATCTAAATGGATTTGCTTTCCATAGGGCTACTCCATCTCCTGTGTTTACTGTACTACTTTTACTTAAGATTTTCCCCCATGCATCATATTCATAGTTTGCTACTATATCTCCATTTTTATCAGTTAATGCCACTACATTTCCATAGGGCTCATATTGATACCAGTAGGTTTCTTAAGTTGTGGCTGTATAGTCTACCATGTTTATTACTCTTTCTGTCATATCTCTTAAAAAGAAATATTTAAGGGTTTCTGAACCATCTGTTATATATGCTAATCTGTTACCGTTATAATAATAACGCTCTACTTTACCTTCATCTACTAATTCCTTTTTAGATCTTAATCCATCTGAATTGTATTCATATCTTACTTTTGTTACTCCATTTTCTTTAGCTTCTATTAGTTGGTTAGCATCATTGTATATATACTCCCAATCATAGTTGTTGGTTAAATTTCCATTTGCGTCATGACTAAATTCTTCTAATCCATTTACTTTAGTTATTTCATTTGTGGTTTTCTCATACTCAAAGTTATAAGTTAAGCCACCTTCTTCTGAGCTTAGTGTTCTGTTTCCTAAAATATCATAGTCATAGCTTACTTTTTTAGTAAGTGTATCAGGGTTTGTTGTTGTGTCGAAATGCTCTTCTTTTGTCAGTTGATTTAGTTCATCATAAACATATTCTTTTCTTTTTCCCTGCATATTATCAATTTCTTTAGTTCTATTTCCATTTTTGTCATATTCATATTGATAATCAAGTACTATTCCTCCACCTGATTTTTCTACTCTATATCTTACTATATTTCCTGCTTTATCATAAGTTCTGTAGGTTAGATAATGCATTTCACTGCCTGCTATATATGTCTTTTTAATCTTTCCTTCTTCATCATACATATATGAAGCATTTATTCCATTTGGTCCATTTACCCCGACAGGGCTTCCTCCTTGGTCATATTCAAAGATTATATCAGTATCTGTATCCTTGAGTTCTCTATCTTAATAACTTGTCCTGACCTATTATAATCATAATCTACACTTTCTCCTGCTTGATAGAAGTTTTTTACATCAATACGATTAAGTTCATCATATTGATTTAAAATTGTTTGTAGACCATCTTTAAAAACTTTAGTTACATTTCCATTTTTATCATAATCAAAGTGCCAGTCTGTTCCACTACTTGTATATGAAATATCTGTTAATCTATCAGATGTATCATAACTGTGGTTTATTCCTTTACCGTTAGGATAATTTATATCAGTAAAATTAGCATTCTTATCATATTCAAAGGTAGTTTCTTGCCAAGCACCGTCTTTAATTGATTTTACTAATCCAAGTTCATTATAATCTTTTATTATAGAGGTATTATAATAACCTGATCCATCATCATTATCTATTTGCTTTAGATTACCATTATCATCATAGACATATTCTGTTTTTAGATTTCCTTCATTAAATCTTACTGAATCAAAATACATTGTACCATTTGTAGCACCTTCTGTTCCCACAGATACAGTTAATTTAGCTGCATTCTCATTTAAAGTTTTTGCTTCCTCTTCTGATATTGTTAAAACTACTCTTCTCCAATCTTTAGTCCCTATTATAGGTTTTTCTATAGCTTTTTCTGCTAAGTCATTTCCCTGAGAATCTAATATATTAAATTTCAGTATAGCTCCGCTACCTGTTACATTATCTGTTTTTATTACTGCACTGGCAGTATAGGTTTTATTATCTTTAATAGGCTCTGAATTATAAGTGGATACTACAGAAATCCCTGTTACATCTGAAATCTCTATCATATGATTTCCATTATATGCCTGTACTTCTGATGAAGATTCTTTATATATTATTTTACTTTCATTTTGTGGAGAATATTTTGGCCAACCGTCAGGCCAACCATTTGGATCTCTATCATATTCAAAACTACTATTCTGAGCTATATTATATGAACTCATTAATGCATTGGAACCAGCATGTAAACTTATACTGAAATCATCAAACCATGCTTTAGCATTTGGTTGATTCTTTAATTTTCCATAGATTGTAACTGAATCAAAGTCATGTTCAGCTACTGCTACTTCATCTGTATATTCCCATCCATGCTCTGATTTTGTTATGTCAGATCCAAACCAACCATCTTCATATGCATCATCTTTATAGTCAATTTTTAATTATACTTGGTAATAGGCTCCCCGTTATCAGGTATTATTGTTTCTGAATCATTATCTATTTCCATACCTTCATTTATTTTTAAACTTTATCAAAACTAATAGATACACAAAAACAAGAAATTTAAATCCATTCCTTTAACTGTTTCTAGCTATGAAAAATATCTTGTGAAAAATTTAAAATGCTATTTCCTATTACTTTTGTAACAACCATTTCATCAATTGTTGTTACAAAAGTAATTATAGTCACTACAGATGTAAATGTCTCCGATACTCTCCTTATAATTCCTCCTGTACAATATCCAATAATTGCTTCTTTGTATAATAAATATAATTTCAAAACCAACCATGATATATTAAATTCATATATGAATACTCTTTAAAGCATTCTGTATTATTGAATCAAATTAATCTATATTCCTTTTATGTTCAATGGTGAAATTATATTTTATTGCTAGTTCTTCTAGATCTTTGTATAACGAATCTTTATCTATATGCTCAATGCTAAAAGAATATTTTTCTGTTTTTGTACTTATACATAATTTTTTTTGTGCCCCTAATGCTTTTGAATAATATTTTGATGTTCCAGTTTCAATAATAACTATGTCTTCTAACTTAATTATTTTTCCTTTCCTAAGTAAACTGTAAAATTCTATCTTTTTCCCATCAATTGTTATTTTATAATCGTTAAATAGTGCTAAAAGCATAGCAATCAGTATAGCTTCTGCTATGGGATAATCCTTAACATTTTCCTGAGCTAAAACTAGTATTATTCCTACAATTGTATGTAATAACATTGTTTGAATTATAAAACTTTTTAAAACATTATAGTTTCTATTCATTTCTATTTTCAAAAGGCTCTATTAATGTAACCTTTTGAATTCCTCCCTTCTATCATAAAATCAATTCTCACATTTGTTAATAATATTACTAAAAGGGAAATAATATAATAATATTTCCCTTTTAGCTACATTATGAATACTTTTTTACTCCCAAACTGGTGGTCCTACAGGTTGCCATGCTTTTACTGACCAATCTAAAATTAGAAAATATAAAGTCTGTTTAACTTCAGTCAAAGAGTAATCGTATGTCTCTTTATCATTACTTGAACCCAGATTAAATGGAGATCTTAACACTCCAAAATATAGAATTATCAATCCAATAAGAGAAAATATTATTAAATAAATTATTAAACTTATAAAAATTTTATGACCTCTAATCATTGGTATCTCCAAAAAGTTCTATAAATATCACTTTTTGAATACCTCCTTTCTATAATCAGATTAGTTTCTATATTTGTTATTAGTATGCAAACATAATTTTAGTAGCATAAATATTTTATTAATTTAATTTGTCAAAATGTAAACGTCCTATCATAATTTTCAATAGTTATATATTGGGTTATAAATTGGAGGTTGCAAATATCTTGTGCCCCCATGTAACATAAAATAATCCATAACCTTTTGTACTTCAGTAGGACAGTAATCATATACTTCTTTAAAAACACTTGAACTCACACTAAGTGGTGTACTCATTCCTCCTACTATTTTTAAATTAGAACCTAAAGAAATAGTTGTCAAATAAGCTTTAAATGCTGATTTTTCATTCCTTAAGCTTTTTATATCCTCAAACACACTATATACTTCTAGCCCTTTCCCTGCTACTTTCGCAGCTTTGGGTACACCACTTGATACACCTTTAATACTTTTATAAGTTTCATCACTTTCTTTCAATTCATTCAATACTTTTTCATTTGTTAAAGTGTTTGTAGTTATTGTTAATCCAACATTTCTTGCAGTTTCAGTATAGGATTTATTAGAGTTAAAATTTTTTTCTCCAGCTTGTCTATTCATAGCCTCTGGATGTGCAACACCTTTATCATCTATAGGTACAAATCCATCGGGGTCTACAAAGTTTGTTGGATTGTTTGCTGCATATGAGTAAAGATTAAGTGCAAACACTGCATCCCTTGTTATGAATCTACCTATGAATGGTGAGTAGTATCTACTCTTTAGATAATAAAGACCTGTCTTATCATCATATTGATATCCGCTATATCTAAATGGATTTGCTTTCCATAATGATA
>VEND01000111.1 GCA_009711765.1 Bacillota bacterium
TAAGTTAACTAAATTTATTGCATAAAGATTCATTTCATCTGAAATATTTAACTGGAAAATCAAATATTTTTAAAGCCTACTCTTATGTTGGCTTATTTTCTATGCTCATTTTTTTGTGTATAATTTAGATTTTTTATATTTTTTATTTCTTTTCTGTGGATAACTTTAAAATCCTTTTGTCAATCATCTATTAGCTTATTAAAACTCAATAATATATTACCATAAATTATAAAAAATTCATATCAAATATAAAAGGATAAGTCTAAGACTTATCCTTTAGCTAGCATTTTTTAGTTTTTTACTATCTTTATTTAATATTAATTTATCTAAAGTTTCTTTTTTCATACTCTTATATCCCTTTGCTTGTTTACGATAGAATACTATACCTAAAATAGCCCAAGCTACTAATGCTATATAAGATGGCATAGTTAGAGATGTTCTAAGTCCTGGGAATAATAATAATACACAAAATGAACTACTAAATATTGCTCCTAATAGACCTGTTACTTTGATAGTTTTATCATTTTCCTTTTTAGCTAACTTATATGCTGCTATACTTGTGTATAAATATCCTATAACAGCTCCTATTGAAGCCATATTAACTACCCATAATAAAACACTTCTTCCAAACCAAGGTGTTATTAAACTTACAGCCATAACAAAAAGGGTTGCATTTTTTGGTGTTTTAGTCTTTTTATCTAGTTCACTAAACCAACTATTAATAGCGCCAGCTCTAGATAGTGCAAATAATATTCTACTTGCTGCCATATAAAACCCATTAATACCTGCTACTATGGCCATTAGTAAGGATATTCCTAGGGAATATAATCCTATTTTACCTAGTAATAATTCTACAGCGTCTCCTGTTGCCCAATCTATTTTACTACTTAATATCATTTCCTGAGTGAAGGCGAAGGCTGTAATAATATTTAACATAACATATATTAAACACCCAACTATTATTGATAGCATAGCTAATTTCGATGCCTTTTTAGGTGAAAAATCTAACTCTTCCGCTGCCTGGGGTATACAATCAAAACCTACATAGGCAAATGGTGCAATGGTGAGTATTTTTAATATCTTTGGTATTGATAATTTACTTAATCCTAAATAAGTAGATATATTATCATTACCTATCTCTGGATTATTAAGTACCATAAATAATAATAAAAATACTATTCCTACTAAAAACATAGTCATTACCTTTTGTAGTGCTGATGCAATTTTAACTCCCTTTATATTAAAGTATGCAAATAATACTAAAGCTAAACTTGCTACTAAAATCTCTCCTATATATACTTTATATCCCGCTATGGAATATAAAAATCCTTTCTCTAATAAACCTGGAAACATTGACTTTGCTATTAATGATAATGCAGTTGCATTTAAAGGTACTATTGATATATATGCAAGGCCTAAAAACCAAGCACAAATTAAAGCGTGATGTCTTCCAAAACTATAATAGGTAAATGCATACTCTCCTCCTGCTACTGCGTGCTTTGAAAGCATAAACCCGTAATTTTTTTCTATAATTATCATTATTAAGGCTCCAAGACTCATACCAATTATAGTATTTTGAAGTCCAATGTGACTTAAGAATAGATCCCCTGGTAATACAAAGGCTCCCCATCCTATTATTGCTCCTAATGCCAGTGAAAAAATATCTGATTTACTAATTTGCTTATCTAGTTTCTTCCGCAAAAAAATCCTCCTTGTATAATTTAAATCTTTGTTATTTTTTTAACTATTATTATTAGTTTTAAACTCTAAGCTTAGAAACATTTCACCCACTTTTTAATTTATTTACTGCTATTAACTATAAACATACAACTACACATTTTCTTATTTTATCATAAAATTAAATAAAGTCAAAATAATCAACTAAACCTAAAAACTTCTCTTTTAATAATTTATATTGTTTATTTTAATTATGAATATTTAAAAATTATACTACATTATTTGTTAAATTATCTTTGATTCAAAATACTTAAAAGGTCACGGAGTGCGTGACCTTTTAATATTACTCTTTTTATAATTAAGTTATTATAATTTCAACATCTATACTAATAATTTTCTTTAAGTTATTTTTCCTTTTCCATTGGTTTAATGGTTTTTTTAAAAAGTTCTTTCAATAAACCTATAGTGTATGGAGATTGAATCATAGCTTCCATGTACTTTTCCTTATCTATTAAAGAAAAATCTAAGTCATAACCATTATACTCAGCTAAACACCTAATAAATTCTCTTATAACCCTTCCATTTCCCTCTCTAAACGGATGTAAAATATTTATTTCTGCTTTATAATATGCAAGTCTTTCAGTAAATTTATTAAAGTATAAACCAGACAAATAGTTCTCATTTTTTAATTCTTCAAAAAGTTTATTACCTTGTGAGAAAATATAATTAGATTTTGCAAACATTATTTCTCCCTTAGAGATTTCAATTTTTCTTAACTCCCCTGCCCAAGTATAAACATCTTGAAAAATATATTTATGAATGTTTTTTAAATGTTTTAAATCAAAAGTGTTATTTAAAGGGTTTATTTTTAGAGCTGCTAATCTTAACACCGTTAAGTCTCTTTCTGCTGCTTCAAGTGTTTTTTTATCTTTTATGTTTAACTTATTCTTTAAAATTTGTGTTTCAGGATAGCAATAAAAATTATCATCTTTTTCATACATACTTTATACCTTTTCAGATTTGTATTTTTTTAATATATTTTCCCTAGCTTCTTTGTTAGTACATTGATTTGTTAAATATCTTCTTAACATCTTTACCATATCATCAGGAAGATCTAAATTTTCATAAGACATAGTAGCTTTTAAATAGTTTATAGATTTATCTATTTCTTTAACTTTCAATTTATCAACCAATGTAACACCTCCTGTGCTTTCTACATTGTTTCTATCTATTCCTAAGTCAAATGTTTAATATCTATATTTTTGTATTATTCAAAAAATGTTTTAAATACCCACTTATTTATATTATAACAAATTCCTCTTATTTTAACCAATGTTATTGACTTTTATAATTTCCCCTTTTATTAAAACAGCTGTAAAATAAAAGAGCCTTGATTTAGAATCAAGACTTAATACCCTTAGCTTTAAATTTTATCAATACATTATTCTAAACTCTTTTTCATTAATTAAACAATCAATTAATTCTTCTTTATTAAAGGAATGATACTCTTGTTCAATATCATACTCTCCTACGTAAAAAACATTAACATTTCCACTAAAAGAACTAGATAATATATCTAACATATCATCCCTTAACGTAATAATCGAATCTTTATACATTCTATATATAAGGGCTGGAGTAGTTAACTGAAATGGTTCTTTTACTTTATGCTTATCCTTTAAATACTTATTAATGCTAATAACATTTGACCTAATTCTTAAATCATCACTTAAAAGTATATATTTCCCTAAAGGAATTCTAGTTAATACTATAATGCAGATAAACATCAGTTTTTCTGCTAAACTATCACCCTGCTTTTTTTTGCTGCGTGCATATTGAAAAAATTCATCATACAAAGGGACATTCCCAGGATTGTTACCTAATATTTTACTACGAAAAGATTTTTCCATGCTATCTACTATTTCACGAATTATACCTTTAGATTTATTAACTTCCTTAATTGCATATCCTAACAATAAATTCGCTTCTTCATTAGTAATATTAAGCATCTCTTTTAAACAATCTATAATAAATTCTTCATCGAATAATAACACCTTTAGTCCACTTTGATATAACTCTTTAATAAAATTAATTTGAATAGGATGTATTTGAAAATAATTAGAAGTTAATTCCATTAAAACTGTCCTCGTTATTATAATTGTTGCATCTTTCTTTTTTAGATACTTAATAATATATTCTCTTTTTGAAGAATTAGAATGATGCAATATCGAGCAAGTATCATAGAAAAAATACTTGTCTCCATCAAAATAAAAGTCTATAACTTTTTTCTTATCATGTGTGATGTAATCTTTAATTTCTTTAAAATTAGAAGGGAATTTATGGTATATTTTAGTCATTCGTTAATTTTATTTGAGAATATAGACCCTTTATATTCTCAATAATATTATTAAAATCATATTCAGACATCAATTGTTTTTGAATAAGCTCTGTCCCTTCTTTTTTTAGCAACTCTAAAACATTTTGGATTTCATCCTTTAAAGTTGGTTCTAGGATTTCTTTATCTATCCAAAGATCATCACACAGTTTTTCAATCTTTTTATCATCATACTCTAAGAAATCTTTTACATCTTCTATTTCTTTTAATATTTTTAACTCATATATTCTTATTAAAACAGCCACAAAAGGTGCATTAAAATAATTCATAAGCTTTATTAATACTTCTTCAATCAAGTCACTATCTTTTTCATATTGTAAATACATTTTTTTAAATTCTACTTCAGGCATTAATAAATTTGCTGCAAAAAGGTTTGCTTTACCTTCGTTCTCGTTTGATGCGTAGTCTTTGTTAAAATGTACTTCCCTCTTTTCATTAATATAGTCTGGATTTCCTTTTAGAATATGATAGATATCATGACAAAATGAGAAATACATCTTACTTCTTGGCTGATTTGAATTTAATAATAAGTATCTACTATAACCAGTTTCTAAAAAACAGGCTCCAAAATCACTATCCTTCATTGGGATTTCTATAATTAATACATCTAGTTTTTTGCCAATCTCTTTCATTATTTTAGGAATATCTCCATCCCATTGAACACAATCATGAAAATACTTTACCGATTCTTTTACACTTTTCTCATATTCTCTATTTTTAATAATTATATCTTTAAATCTTTTAAATTTCATAATCTGATACCTCTAAAGCATCTTTCTTAAGCTTTTTATTAATTCCTAAAATAGCATCTATATGTTCTAAGAAATCAAAAGTTAGATTTGCTAATTCTTTTTTATCTTCATCAGGCGCTCCCATATAAAAACCAATAGAAACTGTTTTTTTATAATCTGTAGATGTTAACTCTAACTCATCTTGTAAAAAAAAGCTTATTTCTTTACCTAAAGCTTCAGCTATAACTTTCATATCTTCATAACGTATATCTTGTTTACTATTTAAAAGACGTGAAAACTTATTTTTTTCTATGCCAGTACGTTTAATTATAAAAGACTTTTTTATTTTATGATGATTAATATATTCATTTAAATTCTTAATAAACGCTGCCATTTCAACCCCTCCTTTTTTAACTATTGTATCATATAATGATAATATTATTCAATATTGCCATTTAAATAAAATTATAAAAGCTATAATTAAAGATATGTTATCATTTAATATCACTAAGTAATATTATATCAAATTTTAAATTTTATATTGTTTTATAATCTTTTAACCATACATATCTGCACTTGTTTTTTCAATTGGTGTTTTAAAGTAATTTTATTTTAAAAAAATATATTAAATCCTCTGCTCTATTAACAGAAAACATTGTCTTACTATATTTATGAATCATATTTTATTTTCAATTATTATCTTAATCTATTAATCCTTTTAAGATAAGTTTACCTTCTTAAATATCTTTGGGATATATGCCCTTTTTTGCTTAAATCTAAATACAATATGACTTTTTATCACTAATTTTTCTAATCATAAAGTAAATATATCTTTTATTTTTTTGTTTTTTATTTAAAGGAGTATATTTTAACTTCTTTGTTTATTTTCTATAACAACATTTTTTATACTTTATCCCACTTCCACAAGGACATGGGTCATTTCTCCCTATTTTCTCTTTATTCTTTGAAAAATTTTTATTTCTCTTTTGTATAGTTTTATACATCTCTTCTGGAGTATGTCCCCTATTAGTCCATATCCTAGTATTATTAGAAAGATTTATAACAAAAGGCGCTAATTCTTTAATCTGTTGTTCGCTTTCAAAGTTAATACCTCTTCTTTCAAATTCGAAAAAAACATCATCCATTGAAAAACCAACTTCACAAATAAGTTGGATATCATCACATATTTCTTCAGCCTTTTTTTCATCTCTTATCATGTTTTCATCAATATATCTTTTTAATTTTCTAAATTCCTTTGTTCTTTCATAATATAAATCATCTTTATATTTTAAAAGTTCCTTTTTCTTTGGTATATAATATGGTTTTCCTTCTTGTTCCTTTAAAAGATTATGATAAGAGTTATCTATAAATACACTTTCATGCACAAAATTTTTTCCAATATAATCAAAGAATTCATCTTCTAAAGTTTCATCTATCAAGATTTTTTTAATATCATCCCCATTTATTTTTTCTTTATTTTGCATATTGAATATCTCAACAACCTTCTTTTTAGGTACAATACCATAAAGATTTACTAATGCTTTAATATAATCAAATATTAAATTTTTCATATAGATCCTCTCCTAATTAAAGATTTCTTTACTCTTTAACTATATCATAAAATTTCTTTTACTATTAAAGAATGATATATATTAATGTATTTGAACCTTTAAAAACTAAAGTAAGAAATTGATTACATGGATAAAAAAGGCGGCGATTAAATGATTTCGCCGCTTATTCTTGGCTCTTCACTAATCGTCAATGTTATAAGTTATTCCGTGTACACTTTTGTAGTGTATAGGTTCCATTAACCCATCACAATTCTGA
>VEND01000124.1 GCA_009711765.1 Bacillota bacterium
CCTCCTTAAGCGCAACCATATTTTTACTGTAAATAGTTTGCATAAATTCTGTGGTATAGACATCATCTGACTTTCACCTACTCTATTATATCAAAAAATTTTATACTTTCTTAAACAATAAAAAAAGATGACTCCTGATGTTTACAGAAATCATCTTTTATATATTAAATATTTTTTATTGTACTTTAGAAAATATTCTTTTAATTTAGCTTTTATCCATTACCTTCTTCTTTTTTTCTTTATTTTTTAAATTATTTTTAAAGTCTATAAGTTTCTCTCTAAATATATATCCTAACACTAAAAGTATTAAAAGTAAGATAAAGAAACTTATTAAGAATACTTTCATATAATTTTTTCTTTCAAGTATTAATTTCATTTCAATATTATTATCTGCTAAATCAAATGAAATTTCTTCTAAATTCTCTTTAGGACCATTATTTTTAAATACTTGTCCATTATTTTCAGCATATAATATTTTATAATCCTTATCTAAATTAATTTTATAATTAATGTTTCCATTTACAGGCATATAACCTAATACATCATTAAATGTAGTTAAATCATAGAAAGTATATATATCCTTTGTAAAACTAGATAAATCAGATTTTTTATAATACATAATCCCTGTATCATTTAATAAATGTTTATTATTTTCCTTAGAGTAATCTCTTATTTCTATACTATCTTCATATATCCTTTTAGAACCACTTTCTATTATCTCTATATTTTCATTAATATCTTTAAAATATTTATCTAATTTTTCTATACCTATATTAGATGCAGTACTTTGACTAAATATATATTCTATATCCTTTACTGCTTTTTTTGTACTTTCTATATTTAAATTTACATTAATATTATCTAAACGAAATGCCCTTTGAATCTCAAGGAATATATCAATCGGCTCATCATATGAATACTCAATATTTAAAACTCTACCGTATTCATCAATGCCATCACTTTTTAGATAACCATTTGTATCTAAATCTTTTTTAAAACCTTCAGGTAAATGTAGTTTATATATTACATCCCCACTAACATATGTACCCTTTATAATATTTTTAATATCTGAGTATTCATTTATTTCATACCTTCTATGAAGAAGATTAGATTTATCATTTTCCTTTACCTTTAAACTACCTTCCCTAGCCTTAGATATAGTTTTAATAAAATCATCTAATTTATTTTCTTCATCATCTATTATAGTATTAGAATAAACAATCCCATCATATCCTATCTTTTTATTAAATCCATCGTATATTCCATTTAAATAAGTTAATAGTTTTTCATTTCCTATATAATTTACAGTTTCATTACTAAATTTTAAATTAATCCTTCTTTTTATAGGACTATTAAAATCTATAAAGGTTTCTATTTCAACATCTTTGATAGGGAGACTATTATCATTTTTACATGTAATTTTGCTACTTGAATTAAAACGCCTTGAACCCATATGGGTAATTATAGTTGTTTCTTTCATATCATATAAATCATTTCTTGAACTATCCACAACTTCAGAATTATCAACTGCATCTATTGCCCACTTTGCTAATTCATAACTTACATTACTTTCAACAAACTCACATTTTTCACCAAATATACTTTCTGAAGAATCATATATAGCTTCATGTTCCTTTCCAATAATTTGAGAAGTCTTTTCATTATATTCTTCTATGTCTTTAAAATCATATCTAAATACATACTCCACTCCAGAATATAAGTTATATCTTTCCATAGTCATTACATCTGGTTTTTTTTCTTTTAAAACCTTATCTAATTCACTTAATCCACCCTCTATACTTGATAGATCATCCTCATTAATCTTTATAAAAAGTGACCTTTCTCCATTTCCTTTTTCACCTATATTTATCTCAGAACTAATCTCTGCACCGCATCCTACTAATATAAATGTTAAACTAATCATTAATAATAAAAATACTTTTTTAGTTTTATTTTTCATTATTCTTCACCTACTTCCATAAGTCTTAATGAAGCCATAATGTCTAAAGTTATGTTTGTAATACTTTCATTTTTTATATCCTTTAAAAATATATCTTCAGTGTCTTTCCTTCTTACAAGCATCTGTCCTTTTTTAGGATTAAATTCTAATACCTTTTCTATATTGTTATTAATATTTACATATTCCTTATCCTTTTTAGCTTTAATTAATATCTCATCATTATTATAACCTTGAATATAATAAACACTTTTATCATTACTTATTCCAAAATATGAAATAATTCCATCATACTCAGTATTAAAATCCCCTGATAAGTTACTTATACTATCTTTAATAGTAGTACCTTCATTTTCCTTTTTTTCATTTAAAAGATAAATGTCATCACCACTTCTTATAAACCAATCAGCTTTTTTATTTAAAGGTTTGTTTTCTTCAGTTTTTAAATCATGCTTATAAGCCATTCCATCCTTATTATATATTAAGGTATTATCATCCTTAAAGCATATATAATTTCCTGGTACCTTTAAAGTTTTAACCTCTTCATTAGAAACATTAAGTAACTTATGGACATCTCCTACTAATAATATACTTTTATCATCAAGACTCCATTTTATAGTATAAAGTGTTTCAGTAATTTCTCTATTTAAAAGTTCTTCTCCCTTTAAATTTATTACAGAAAGATAATCTCCTGAGTCCTTTGAATAAATTAAAGCTATCTTTTCTTTATCATAGCTTTGCCTTAAAAAAAGTACATCATTATTAAATAATTCTTTTATTTTATTTTTATCTATATCAAAATAAAAAAGTCCTTCATAGGTCTTTATTATATAAGTATCATCCTTACTGAAAAAGATTCTTTCTATTTCATCTTCATCAAATATTATTTTATTACTTTCATTTTCATAATTATTAGTTTCATTACCATAATCACTACTTTGATTTTTATTAAAGGCACCTTTACTATCATCATTTGGTAATCCATATTTAAAACTCATTATAGAAACAATAATTATAAGAATCATTCCTATAATTTGAACTTGTTTTTTATTTTTTTCTAAAAAGTTTTCAAATAATAAAAATTTACTTTTTTCTCCTACATAATATCTAAATACACCCATAATAAATATAAATACAAAAGACATTATAAAAGTAAATATTATAGGTGTTCCTAAAAACATTTTTCCCTTAGTACTTATTGGTACACCCATACCTAAAACTAAATCAAAAACTTTTTCTAGTGTTTCAAAATTACCACTAATACCTATAGAAAATCTAGCTATATAGGCTAAAGATGTATTAATAACAGCTATAATCCCACTTAATATTATTAAATGTTTAAAATAATTTTCCTTAGATAATTTTTTTATAGCTTTATATATGATACTTCCCATACCTATAACTATTAATATATTTAATACTATTAGTCCATATGAAGTATTTAAATCACTAAATATATATCCACTACCTGATACTTTAAATACATTTAAGTTAATCCCTTCACTTCCTATAACTACATTAAAGGGATTTCCAAATAGAAATAAGAATATATAAATTATCATATTAGGAATAAATAAAAGCATTCTAGGTTCTCTTAAAACTTCTTTAATATTATCATTTAAAAGTCCAACAGCACCTAATATCCATATTATTATTAAAAATATCCCTGAATATATAAATCCATTTTTAAATATATAAGTAAATGCACTTATTTCTTCCTTAACTTTATTATCTAAAATATCTGATAATCTCTCTTTCTTTATTATTAAACTTAATATTACTTGAATTATAAAGGTTAGTAAAAATATAAAAATAAGTCCTATAAAGAATGAAAAGCCACCCTTTAAACTAAAGTCTATTTTAGTAAACATATGAGAGGATATACTTAAAACCTTTCTAGTAATTAAAGAAAGTATACTCATCACTATACTAAATAGTATAGAACTGTATAAAAAAAGTTTAATATTATCCTTAGTTTTAGTTATATCTTTATATCTTTTAAACCCAGCTATTAAAAAACCTATTAAGGGTATAAGTATTAAAAGTATAAATGAAAAATCAAACTTAAGTTTAGCTGAATCATTAACTCCACCTATAGTACCATCAAAGTTAATATTAAAATTATTTTGTAAAGCTAAATTATAAACATCTATAGCATTTAAATTTAATTTAACCTCAGCAGTTGGAGCTATTTCTTTTAATTGTTTACCCATATCATCTAATGAGCTATTAGTATCACCTAAAAAAGAAAAACTAAGTATTAAACAAATTAAAAATCCTATAATAAAAGCAGTCCCTGTATGTATAAGTACTTCTTTTAAAAATTTCTTATTTTTAAAGTCCTTAATAAAGCTATTTTTAAATTTTTCAAAATTTAAATTAGGAACTTTATCCTTAATCTTAGATGTATCTATTTTTTTCTTATCACCTACCTCTTTTTTTTCCTTACTCTCTAGTGACTTTCCACATTTAGAGCAAAATAAACTATTCTCATCGATTTCTTTGCCGCAGTGTTTACAAAACATATCTTTCCCCCTTTGTTTTTTAAAAAAATTTAATCGTTTTAATGTTATCATTTTAAGTTTAAAAAAAATGTCACATTTTGTAGTTTTTATAGGACTTTTCGCCTAAAATTTACACTGGATTTAAATTTTTTAAAAAAATGAGACCTATTAAATATAGACCTCACTTCATATAATATATTTATAAACTTTCTTATATTAAATAAAATAAACCTTATTAGCATTATTAAACACTAATAAGGTAGTTATATATCTATGGATTTTTATTACTTATCCACAGCTATCTAAAGTTTTTACTATCTTATTCACATATCTTTAACATGTTTTCTATTTATACCCTCTTATACATTTGTAGTTTGAGATTTTTACTTATAATCTTTAATTTCAATTTTAGGATTATTATTATCAAAATTTACAAGATATTTTTCTAAATCCTTACCATCAAACTCAATCCATTTAATTTTATCATACCCATCATCATTAATATAATCACTAGATAGACGGATTTTTTCAATATCTTCTTCAATATCTATTTTATTTTTTTCCATACTTATATATGTTATTATAGGTCCTGCTAAAGAGTTTCTAAAACTATTATCAGCCCAAGGAACTAACCTTTTATTTTTCAATTGATAACTAATATGTAAAAGAGATTTATGTTTTTCTTCATCATCATATACATCCACATATAACATAAAGGATACTCTATTATGACCACCTAGTTCCCCAACAATCCTTATATTATTTAATTCTATCTTATATTCTTTATCTTTATAATATACTGAATAATATTTAAGTCCTGATTTTATATGTTTTATTAATTTCTCTTCAAATTCCTTAAATTTCTGAGAATCATTATCAAAAAACTCTCCGTATTCCCTTTCAGGTCTTTTAAATTCTTTTATTTCTTCTTCTGTTAAATCTATTGAAAATAATCTAGTTAATCCCTTCGCTGTTTCTTTCTTTGCATGATAAAGTAATAATCGCTTGTCCTTATTTTTTGGTATTTGAAACAATGCATTATATGTTATTAAGGCCATATCTTTTCTTGTAAATGCTTTACTTTTCTCTATTCTTTCTTTGTTTTCTTTATCTATTAAACCTATTTCTAATGCTTTATCTAATGATTTATTCCATTTAAAATCTCCCTTTAAATCATCATAATTTAATACTCTTAAAACCATAGTTGTAAATTGTTCCGCTGACATAGATTTCTTTGAGCCATATAAAGTTTCACTTATACCATTTACAGCTTTTATATATTTTAAATGACCTACATAAATTCCTGCCCATTCAGGTACATCCGTAAATCCATGTTTTAATTTTTCTTCCCTATTTTCATATATTTCATCTCCGGATAGTTTAGTTATTACTACTGCTGCTTCTGCCCTTGTTAATCCTTTTTCTAATTCATATCCATTTTTAGTTCCCTTTAATATTTCTAAATTATTTAACTGTTTACAAATTACATTTATATCCGTTTCCTGTTTAATACCAAAATCCTTAGCTTGATCTAAATCATTATCTTCTCCATATACACATGTTCCTAAAAGTATATTAAATACTAAAATTAATACTAATGTTAAAGAACCTTTTTTCATTTTATTACCCCCAGTTTTTAAAAATTTTAAACCTATACTATTTTACTATAATTAAGTGAAGAAACTTGTCATAACCTGTAGAATTAAAAAGATAAAATAAAATAGATTTAAAACTATCCACAGTAATCTGAAATTTTAAAAAACTTTCTCCACAGTTTCCACAATAACTTTTGATTGTTTACCACCTAAAAAGGGGTTGTCGGGAAATAACAAATTTTAACCTATTGGACCCCAAATAAAGAAAAAATGCTTAGAAACTAACTTCTAATAAGAAGTGAATTTCTAAGCATTCTTCATTTTTTGATAAAAGAATTATTTTTGGGCACAACAAAAACAGCCAGTGTAAATACTCGTC
>VEND01000116.1 GCA_009711765.1 Bacillota bacterium
CTCTTTTTATCCAAATTTATCATCTCCAGTTACACCACCTATAAAATTATATTTATATAGGTAGTTTATATTTTTACTGGGGAGTTTTCAATTATAATAGTGGGTACTTTTAGTTTACTATATACAAAAACACCATATGTATCACTAAAGGTAAGCTGTTCTCTAGATCTCTTCCCTCGTCTTTTTAATTCGTTACTCAAACCTAACACCTACTTTCTACATCTTGATTATATCTATTACACTTTCTACATCTACTTTATTACTTTGATTATTGGTGTCTGTTTCTATGTCTTTTTCTATGTCCTTTTCATTGTCTTTATAAGTGTTTTTTTCTGTGTCTTTTGATGTGTCCTTAGCCATGTTTTTATAGGTGTATTTGCTATCCTTATAACCCTCTAAATCATCAGTTCTTACTATGTCTTTTTGTGTGTCTTTTTTACTGTTTTTTTTGGTGTATTCGACAGTGTTTTTTCTGCTGTTTTTTTCGGTGTATTTTATATAGGTTTTATTACTGTCTTTAAATATTTCAAAGTTTTCTTCCTTAACTAAAGTATCTAAAAAGTTTCTAACTTTAGATCTACTCCAATTTAATTTCTTTGATAATCCTAATATGCTTATTTCAAATATTGAATTTTTACTTAAACTTAAACTTATAAGAATATAAATATATGCTTCAAATTTTGTGAACTCACTATTTTTTCTATTTTCTGGCCACAAATTACTATTAAGGATATCTTCACTTAATTTAATATTAAGCATAAAACCACCTATTCTTTAAACAAAGCTTGTCCTATTTTTTCAAACCCTTTTACATTATTAAACTGACTTTTATCCATTAATTTACCTTGAGGTATATATTTTTTAAAGTAATCAAAACACATCATACTTCCTCCACCTGTAAAAAATACATTGTTTATCATTTTTAAATCATACTCAAGCTTTAATCTTTCTACTATTTGTCTTACATGAGCTAATATTTCGCCTTCTATATTTAAATCTACTCTTTTACCATATATGTATAGGCCATCTTTTAAAACGTCTCTTATATCCCATTCTGTAAGGGACAAATCATATTCTGAGTTTAGTGAGTTAGCTATCTTTGAAAATAGCTTCATAGTTCCCATACTATATGTGGAATATTTACTTAGCTTTCCTTTTTTAAATAGTGCTATATCTACACTTAAACCACCTATATCTATAACTAAACCATTCTTTTCATCCTGTGTATAAAAAGCTCCAGCAGCTTCAGGAAATACTTCTACTTGATCTATTAAAATATATTTCTTTTCATTATTTACTGTAATTTCAACTAGCTCTTTATCTTTAGGATCCTTTATAAATAATTTTTTCATTTGTTCTTTATTTCTTGAATATAAACCTATTGGTAAACCTAGAATTACTTTAGTTTTTATATAATCTTCTTTAAAACTTTCTGCTATGGCTGTATATACAAGAATTTTAGTATTATTATGCTTTGCTTTCATTAAATCAGTAGCGTAATTCCCTGTATTTCCAACAATATATTTATTGTTAAAAAGATCAACTACTGTATTATCGTTATTTAAATCAATCTCGTTTTCATAACATCTTCTAACAGTACTCTTTAAGATAATACCTTTACTAGATTTCGTATAGGTGCTACCTTTATCTATGCCTAGTATCAATTTATTCCCTCCTTAGTCTTATAAGCTTCTTCATTTCTTTTTATCTTTTCTTTTAAATTATCTTTAACAATCTTTAAAGCTAATCGTCTCTGCTCTTCTGGGAGTTTTTTTATTCTATTTATTATTAACTCTGCTACTCCTCTATTCCAACGATCTGCTAATTCTTTTATAATTCTTTATCTTCTGGTGCATTTATTGTTACTTTTATATTATTTTTATTCCATTTACTCTTAGCCAAGTAACTACCCCCTGTAATCTAAGTCATATAATATAGATATTTCAAAATCAGCTTAACCTATTATGTTTTTGTGTATAAAAAAATGAAATTTTTGAAATAATAACATTATACTTTTGGTAAGTCATTCTCAAAAAAAATTTTATTAACCATTTGGATAGATAGATTTAAAACTTTAGCAATTTCTTGTATTTCTTTCCTATTAAATTCAACTATACCTAACTCTTTTCTATTGTACGTTTTAGAAGACATTCCTATGTACTTTGCTAGGTCTTTTTGAGTATAATCTTTTTCTATCCTAATAGATTTTAACTTTTTTAAATTCATTTTTTCACCTCCAAACTTACCATTTGGTAAGTTTATATTGCCATACCGTTTGGTAAGTTGTCAATATATTTCTTATATTTTCGGTAATTTTCATTCATTAAATAATAATTTAATTTATAATATTGGTAAGGGAAGTTAGGAGGATTGACATGAGAAGTATAGGTAATAAAATATTTGAGCTAAGAAAGAAACTTGGGTTAAGTCAAAAACAATTAGCAGATAAAATAGGTATAACAGAAGCTAGTCTATCTCGTTATGAAAATGATTTAAGAGAACCTAAAGCAGAAATAATTCTACGCTTAGCAGAATGTCTTAACTGTACAACAGATTATCTTCTAGGTAGAACCAATAATAAATTTGAAGATATAATACCCGAAGACAATCTACATAAAGATAACATTGAATATAAAACTTACAAAGAAATTATTGATAAATTAAAAAAACGACTAACTGAAGAAGGAATTATAAGTAATAAAGAAAATATACCTGAAGATATATTAGAAAAACTATTTAAATATGGCATTGAGGCTACAATTCAAATTTATGAATCACGTAAAGAATCAGAATGATTGATAATCATTCTGATTCTTTTAATTTTTTAATAATAACTGTTAGATATGTATTTATTTCATCATCACTAAAATTTATAATATTCTTTAGCATATTCTCTAATTTACTCATTATATTCCCCCATTATTTCCAGTTGCGAATAAAGGCGAACATACGTTCTGTTTACATTATACTCCTTTTCGAGTTATTATTCAAGTCCCTTTTTATCTTTAATTAATTCACAAAATCTAAAAGTAACCACCATAAACTACAATTATCTCAATATTATCATACAATCTAATTACAGTTTTAATAATTATTTTATATTTAATAAAAAATTATTTAATGCCTTCACGTAATTTTCAAATTTATTTTTTTCATTTTTATTATTAGTATACTTAACCCTTAATAATACCCTAGAATCTTGCATTGTAAAATCATTAAGAATATTAACTTCTGATATTACGTATTTAAAAAAGTAATCAATAAAAATATCAAATAAATTTCTTGTTTCCCTACCATATTTATTATATATAATATGATTACTTTCATTAATATCATGATTAACCTTTACCAAGTTTTTTCCGTAAGATTCTTTAAAAGGTAGTAAATTAAAGTTAATATTAAAGTATATAATGGTTTTTGGTTTCTTACCATTTATATTATTAATATCCTTTATTACTCTATTATTTTTTTCTTTTTCAATATTTATGTTTCTTATTAGCATATGTTTTGCCCAATGTGATAATGTAATATTATCCATTTCTTCAACATAATTATCAAAGTAATTATATAATACTTTAGAAACTCTATTAATACTTTGATCCATAACATCAGCTACTCTTAATAAAATTGAAATATACTTAACTTCTATCTTTTTTTTCTTATACCAAATATTATTTGAATACATCCTGTCAAAATCTAAACAATGATTATTTGAAATCTCTAATATCATATTTTTTAATTCATCTTCAATAAAAGTTAATTCATTACTAAACCTTCTAGAATTATATGCATGTTCACTTCTAGTTTTTGCTGTTCTATAATTAGCAATTTTTTTATATAAATCAATAGAGCCTCTTAAAATTTGTCCTCTTGTCAATTCATGAAATTTAGATACTATTTGATTTAATTTTCTAAAAAGTTCTATTTCTAATTTTCTAGATTTACTACATTGACTCCCCATAAGAAAATCTTCATTAGAATAAAATAACATTCCCAAATCGTGGACATATATAGTCATAATTAATGAATAAATTTCATATTTATTCATCCTAGAAAAAAGTTTCCCTGTCATCTTATCATTTAAATTGCTAAGAATCTTAATAAGTTCTATTGAATGTTCTTGATTATGTAATGTATAAAAAGGTAAATCTCTTGCTCCATTTTTCCAAATATCCCTAATGAAATGATGAGCAACTATGATATTATCAAGTAATTTCCCTCTACATTTATTCATATACACAATTCTAATAATTTCATATATCTCCGGATCCACTACCTCGAATTCTCTATCACCTAAATGTTCTTCAAGTATTGTTATTACATAATCTAATTTCATCTGGATATTACTATAAGAAGTCAATAAATATTGAATAATTCGATATTCATATAGTCTATATATTTTATTTTTACTATTGAAAGGTATCACGGTATTAATATCTGAAAATATTTTTACATTAAAAAGTTTTAAAAATATATATCTTAAATCATAATAAATATCATTGAATCTCCTATAAACATTTTCATTTGAATTGATTTCCAAACCTTTAAATTGTACTGGTTTGCCGGTTGATTTAATTTTAATAAGCTTATTTGAATATAATTTTCTATTACCTTCTGCATCATTAGATAAGATTTCATGGTCTTTTTTTAAATTTTTAATCGCTTCTATTAAATCACCAATATCGTACATTAAAGTATCTTTATTAAATTTCATAATTTTATTTTCTATAAAATGTTTTTTATATTGATCTTTAAAATACAATATAACTGTATTATAATAATTTTTAATTTTTTGAATTTCAATATCAGTTGTATTAGAAGTATATAATTCTAAATTATTTAGGACTTTCTCCTCTAAAAAAGCACTGAATTTTTCAGGTTCTAAATTAAAACTTAAATAATTTGCTTTAATAGCATTGATATAATTACTAAAATTTTTGTCAAATAATCCATTATTAAATTTTTCGAAAATTTCTTTTATTTTTTTATTAAGTTCATTCTCACTATCCACCATTAATAACATTCTATATTTTGTGAACCTTTCTTGTTTTTCTACTATCGATTTGAATTTGCTATTGTTTTCAGACTTTAGTAACTTTTTCATATCTTTTAAATTATTCTCCAAAGCTTTACTTAATTCATGTTTATCATTATCAGCTAAATTTCTATAATTATTTTTTATTAAGTTTATTGCAGAAAGTTCTTGAGCAAGCAAAAGATATTCTGTATTATTATCATTCAAATTTATAGTTGAAGTTTTTTCTTCACTTAAAAAAATTTTAGTATTATTTTTATCTAATGAATCTATATGATTATCCCTATTTATTAATCTCTTAGATAAATATTTTTCTAAAAAATTCATAATTTCTCTATATTCTTCTGATGACTCATCGTTAGAATAAAAATAGACATTTATGTCATCAACATAAATTGTAACATGATAATCTGGAAACCTATCATTGAATTTTATAGGTAAATCATACAATAATAATGATGCTAAAAAATGAGAAAAAATTGGACCTTGAGGAAGACCATTTTTGCAATTATATTCTAATACTTTCCAAAAAATCTCTAATACTTCATCCTCTTCCTTAGATAAATTCTGAGGACTATACTTTTTCATAATATCAATAATTATTTTTATGTCAATTTGATCATAAAATTTAATTATATCTGTAATAAGCAACTTATTATATTTATGTGACTTTATTAATTCAAATTTCTTAGTATTAAATGCTCTATAGCGTGAATAATAGCTTTTATAAAAATTTGGTGCTTCATAAGAATCAAGAATATTTGCATAACTATTATAAGGTATTAAATTTTCATAGTATCTAAATATTATATTACTGATAGCATTTATTGCAATTTCATCGATAATGTCATATACAACAAGTCCTCTAGTTTTTTTTATTTTATTATTTTTTAGAGTTTCCCCATTTTTTTGAGAGTAGATGAAAAGTTTGTTGTGGATAAGTAAAATAGGAGTAATACCTTTATTAACAGATTTGATTTTTTTGCATAAAAATAAGCAAAATAGCCCATTGTT
>VEND01000049.1 GCA_009711765.1 Bacillota bacterium
TGAAAGTTTTAGGGAAATTAATTAGTTTTTATATGTTGTAAATATAAGAAATGCAAGTCTTATATTGAGAGTATAAAAAAAGTTAATGTACCTAAGAACCCCCTGCCTTTAGGCATGGGAGTGTCAGCTGTCCATTCTATATATAAGTTAGTCTATATTTAATTTTCCAAAGTTCTTCATACAGTATGATTTGCAATTTCACCTCCTTAAATCATAAATATATCAATAACAGTAAAAAAAAGTATTAATGGACTAACTATTTGATTTATGCTATATGAAGCAAATTTCATTTTCTTCTCATTTTTAGGTGATACAATACAATGCTCAACGATTAATAATATCGCACTTATAAAAATACCAGTTAAATATACATAACTCATACTCATTATAAAATATAAGCTTATTAAAAATACAATCATTATAAAATGAAAAATTCGAGAAATAATCAAAGCTTGTCTTAAGCCAAAGGCTGCAGGTATAGAAAATATACCATATTGTCTATCAAAGTTAATATCTTGAGTTCCATAAATAATATCAAATCCTGTCACCCAAAGCATTACAACTGCACCTAAAATAAATGGAGCAAGGGCAAATTTTCCTGTTACTGCAAGCCATGCTCCAACTGGCGCTCCCCCACAAGCAATCCCTAAAACAACATGGCATGCCCAAGTAAATCTTTTTGTATAAGAATATATCACAAATAAAAAAAGAGCAATAGGTGTTAATTTAAAACAAATAGGATTTAATTTATAAGCTGCTAAGATAAAAATTAAAAAACAAAATATAATAATTGTCCATACCTCATATTCCTTTATAATACCTTTAGGTATATGACGATTTGATGTCCGTGGATTTCTTTTGTCTATTTCTCTATCAACCCATCTATTTAATGCATTTGCACCATTTCGTGCCCCTACTAAAGCAATCAAAATCCAGAAAAATGTCTTAAGGGAAGGCAATCCATTAGCTGCCCAAAGCATACTAATTAATGCAAAGGGTAAAGAAAATATAGTATGAGAAAACATAACAAATTCACCATATGTTTTAATCTTTTTTAATACCATATTCATTCCACCTCTTATCCACTAAATCTTTTATTTCCTTAGTCATTTCTATATCATCTGGCCAGTCTCTAGTATGCCCTTCACTAGCCCATTTTTTTGTTGCATCAATACCTAGTCTATGACCAAAAAAAGCTGTGTTTGAAGCATGGTCTAAGGCATCTAAAGGACCTTCAGATATAACTAAGTCCCTTTTTGCATCTATATTGTTAAAAACCTTCCATGCTACAGTGGATAAATCATGGGGGCTAACATTTTCATCAACAACTATAATCATCTTTGTATACATCATCTGTCCAAGCCCCCAAATAGCATTCATAATTTTATGAGCATGTTTAGGGTATGACTTTTTAATAGATACAATAACACAATTATGAAAAACTCCTTCTAGAGGAAAATTCATATCTATAATTTCAGGACATTGGAGTTTTATTAAAGGGAGAAAAATCCTTTCAGTTGCTTTTCCTAAATAGCAATCTTCCATAGGTGGTTTGCCTACAATAGTTGTTGGATAAATTGGATTTTTCTTTCTTGTTATTTTTTCAATATGGAAAACAGGATACATATCTGCTTGGGAATAATATCCAGTATGATCGCCAAAGGGACCTTCTAATCTCATTTCATCTAAATCAACATATCCTTCTAATACAAACTCTGCATTAGCTGGTACGTATATATCATTAGTAATACATTTTACAGTATTTAAAGGTTTTTTCCTTAAAAATCCTGCAAAAATCATCTCATCAATCATCTTAGGAAGTGGTGCTGTAGAAGCATATATTGTAGCAGGGTCACACCCTAACACAACTGATACAGGCATTCGCTTTCCTTTTTTTCTATATTTTTCATATATTTCTCTTCCATCCTTATGTAAATGCCAATGCATACCTGTTGTTTTTTTATCATATACTTGAAGCCTATACATACCCATGTTCTGTTGATTTGTTTCTGGGTCCTTAGTAATAACTAATGGAAGTGTTATATATCTACCCCCATCCTGTGGCCAACACTTTAGGATGGGTAATTTATCTAAATCCGGTTTTTCAACAATTTCTTGGCATGGTGCATTCTTTACCTTTTTTGGAAAAACTTTTGCAAGTCTAGTTAACTTAGGAACGGATTTAATTTTATTTATAAGTGTAGTATAATTTGTTATATCCATAAAATCCATAATAGTATCAGCAATATCATCTAAATTTTCAACTTCTAGACTCATATTCAACCTTTCATAGGACCCTAAGGTATTTATTAAAACTGGGTATGGTGAATTTTTTACGTTTTTAAATAATAATGCTTTACCATAGTTTTTACAAACCCTATCGGTAATCTCTGTGATTTCTAGATTACTATCAACTTCAATGTCAATTTCATCTAATTCATTTTTTTCTCTAAGATGATTCATAAAATCCTGTAAGTCTTTATAAGACAAAACTATTCCTCCCTAATACTAGTTTTTTAGTTAATTTTTACAGATTCATCCCTTATATTGTAAACACCATTGTATGTTTTTTAACAAATTACGCTATAGATTTTTATACTTTCAAGATCTTAACCTTATCTATATAGTAAAAATAATATCATTATTTATTAATATATGGAAGTATTGGTCATTAAAAGTTATTTTTGTAAATTTTGTTCGTGGATAATAAGCTTAAATCATTTACAAAAAGATTAAAATACACTTTTGTTAATTTTTTATTTATCAATCCTTTTTTCCATTTTTTTATATGTTATAATGAAATCACTTGTTTATATTTTCAAATACTTTCAAATCTTATCTAATTAACCTTTTTTATCTAAAGTATTAATAAATCAAATAAATTTTTAAAAAATCCCAGGAGGTAATTCATGCATAAAAAAATTATTTTAACTATACTAACTTTGATTTTAACTATGAGTATTTTAGGGTGTTCAAAAGATAATAAAACAAGTGCTTCCTCACAAGAACTTCAACCAATAACTATAGGTGTTATGCCAGATGTAGACTCAATTCCATTTATCATAGCTAATCATAATGGCTATTTTAAAGATGAGGGCTTAGATGTGGAAATTATGCATTTTAAAAGTGCTCTAGATAGAGATTCAGCTTTGCAGGCGGGAAATCTTGATGGTGCTATATCAGATATGCTTGCTGTAGTTTTTTTTAATGATAGTAAATTTAATGTAAAAATTACTTCTAAAACCAATGGAAGTTTTAAATTAATCGCTGGTAAAAATTCTAATATTTCTAAGCTAGAAGAAATTAATAATAAAAGTATAGGTATTTCTAAAAATACAATTATTGAATACTTAACAGATAGAATTATAAATACATCTAATATTAATATATCTTTAGATAAAGTTTCTATACCTAAAATCCCAACACGATTAGAAATGCTTAAAAATGGAAAAATAGATCTGGCTACTTTACCAGAACCCCTAGCAAGTGTTGCAGTAGCAAATGGGTCCAAAATTTTAAATAGTTCAGATAAATTAGGTATAAATCCTAGTATTATGTTATTTACAGAGGATGCTATATCATCTAAGAAAAGGGAGATTAAAACACTTTATAAAGCCTACAATAAAGCAATAAAATATCTTAAAAAAGAACCATTAGAAAACTATGTACAAGTTTTAATTAATGATGCAGGTTTTCCAGAAAGCATTAAAAACACTTTGATTCTTCCAGATTATAATAAAGCTTCTATGCCTTCTAAAAAAGAGTTTAATGAAGTATTAGATTGGCTTAAATCTAAGGATTTAACAACTAGTACTTATTCTTTTAATGAATTGTGTGATGAAAGTTTTATAAAATAATATAAGATTTAGTAATAGTAATTAAGTACTTATAACTAAACTTAAGGAAAAGAGGTTTAATATGAGTCGATTTTTTAATGGTAAGAAAATAGAATTATTAGCTCCAGCTGGTAACTTTAAAATTTTCAAAAAAATAATCAATAGTAATGCTGATGCTGTATATTTTGGTGGAAAAAAATTAAATATGCGTATGCATAGAAAGGATTACAATCTTACTAATGAAGAAATTCTTAAAGCTATATCAATAGCCCATTCTCTAAATAAAAAAGTTTATGTAACGGTTAATAATCTTTTCAGTCAAAAAGATTTAAAGGATTTAACAAACTTTTTATATTTTCTTGATAAAGCTCAACCAGATGCTTTAATTATACAAGATTTAAGCATCATAGATCTTATTTCTGAATTAGATCTAAACTTAAATTTACATTCTTCTGTTATGATGAATGTACATAATTTAGAAACCATTAAGACTTTAAAAAAGTTAGGGATAACCCGTGTAGTTGCCTCAAGGGATATGGATTTAAAAACCATTAAAACTCTACATCTACAGACTGATATGGAGTTTGAATATTTTACCCATGGAGATATGTGTATTGCTCACGGTGCCCAATGTTTATATAGTGGTATGCTTTTCGGTAAAAGTAGCAATAGAGGACTATGTATGAAACCTTGTCGTTGGAACTTTACTATAAAAAAAGATGGATTTGTATATCCTACAGATTATCCAATGGCTGTAAAGGATATGTATATGTATGAACATTTACCTGAAATGATTGAATCAGGTATAGTTTCTTTTAAAATAGAAGGAAGAATGAGAAATTCCGATTATCTTGTACAATTAATAAACAATTATAGTGATGCTTTAAATAGATATATAAACGACCCTATTTGCTATGATAGAAAAAAAGATGCTTATTCAATATATAAAAATAGAAAAAGGGATCTTTCAACAGGGTATGCCTTTGGTAAACCAGGATTAAATAATATCAACAGACGTTTTGAGGGTACAGGAAAGTTTTATAGTACAGGAAAAGTATTTAGCAAGCCAATTGAAGAATGGCCATTAACTAAAGAAAGAATTCATCATATCAAAGATGTACTTAAAAGTAAAAAAATCAAACAAAATAAACCTTCTTTAAGTGTTAAAGTAAATTCATTTAATCAAGCTAAGATTGCCCTAGAGGAAGATGTTGATAATATATATCTTTCTGGCGATGTATTTAAACCAAATAGTCCCTTTAGCAAAGAAGAAATTCTTAAATTAACTAAGGATAAAGGTAATTCTAAAATATATCTTGGACTTCCAAGAATGATGTATGAAGATGATTTTTCTAAATTTAATCAATTATTTAACTCTAATGACTTAGGACTAGATGGACTTTTAGTAACAAATCTTGGTGCTATTAATAAATTTAAAAAATCAGGACTTGAAATGATTGGTGACTATTGTTTAAATATATATAATCATAAAGCCTCTGATTTTTATAAAAAACAAGGTTTATCATCTGCCACAATATCAGTGGAAGCCCCTTTAATAGATATAAAAGAAACGATAGAAAAATCTAAACTTCCAATGGAAGTTATAGTCCATGGTTCACCTGTGGTTATGTATATGGAACATGATTTATATGAAAATACAAACCTTTTAAACCCTCTAGCAAAAGAAGATAATGTCTATTTTGATAATGATGTATTAGTTTTAGTTGATGATAAAGGTAACGAACATCCTATATATCGTGATAATAAGGCTCGAAATCATATGTTGTTATATAAAGATCTTTGTTACCTTCCTTTTTTAAAAGAGCTTTATAATATAGGTGTTAATAGATTTAGAATTGAAGGTAGTCACTATAATATAGATGATTTAAGAGAAATATTACATATTTATAAAAAGGCTTTAAATGACCTAACACAGTGTGAAAAACTATTTAATTCCTTAAAAGCTACCCATGCTGGATTTACTTTAGGTGCATTACAATTCGATTAAAGGAGGAAAAATGATGAAAAAATACATTGGCCCTGATAAAATTATAGAATCGAGTAGCTAGAAAATAGGATAATTAGTCCTATTTTCTTTGCTCTCCCAGAACCGGACTTACGTTTGCCGTATCCGGCTCCTGAAATTTCTTACCTAACTAGTAATAGTTAGACAACAACCCAA
>VEND01000017.1 GCA_009711765.1 Bacillota bacterium
ATTAAGGTTCTGTCAAAGGACCTAAAAAGTATACTACCTGGATTTTGACAGGTTCTTATAATACTTATATAATTTTAAATCTTCCCAAAGCTCCCTGGGGATTCTATGCCCTTTTTTACGCTTAAACCTAAATAAAATTTGACTTTAGAGTACCAATTTTGCTAATCTTAAAATAAATACAATTTTAAAAATTATTTTTTGGTGTTTATTTACCATTTATTGGATGTTTTCATTCTTTATTTAACGGAATCTTATTTTAGAATATTAAATTCTAATTAATAAAATTTATAAAAAGACAATCATACTATTAGTATATTATTTTTTATAATAATATAGTTTTCCATTTTCTATTTGATAATTTAATTCTTCCTTTTCATACAAAAATGTAATTATTGCTCCTATGGTAGTATTTAAAAAATGGTATTCATTAAAGTCGACATTTATCTCCTCTAGAATAATAATCTCTTCTAATAACCCTTCCCTTGACTTTGGTTGTTCTAATAATTCCTTTGATATATCTATATACTTAAGTAAATGGTCCTTATTTTTATTTATAAGTTTTTTTATATTTTCTTTATTATATATTTTCTCTCCATGACTTAAAACATAATAGTCATATTTAAGTTCTAAAATTTTTCTATAGGTATTTAATTGTTTTTCAATATCAGAAATAAAAGGCATTTTATATTTTTTAATTATTTCTTCACTCATAACTGAATCCGCTAAAAAACATACTCCATCCCTTGTAGCAATACCTATTTGCCCGTCTGAATGTCCGCATAATTTAATAATTTCAAACTTTTCATTATTAATTTTTTCTACACCTTCATTTATAACTCTGTCAACTTTCATTTCTTTAGAAGTCATAAAATCTTTTCGTAGTTTTTTAATAGGGGTTGCATTAAAGAGCTGTTTTGAAAATAATTCATCATTTTCTATATAAACTTTTTCCTTCTCAGAAGTATATATTATACTTCCAGGGAAGTTCTCTTTTACATAATAATTACCACCAGAATGATCTGAATGATGGTGAGTATTTATAACATATTTTATATTCATATTATTTTTTTCTAAAACTTCACTTATTTTTCTCCCTTGCTGATTATTATTCCCTGTATCTATAAGTAAAGTATATTTATCTTTAAATAAATATACACCTATATTAGTACCTGAAGAAATATAGTAGGTTTTTCCGTTTATTTTTTTAAAATCCATATTTTCCTCCTGTTTTTTAAAATAATAATACCATATAAGCCTACTATAAGGAAGAGTAAATTAATTAGTAAAGTACTTTTTAAGTTTATTAAAATGAAAAAGAACCCTTATGGGTCCTTTGAAATTTAAATATCTATAGTTTCTAATACTAATATATCTTCTTCAAAACCTATATCTAGTTCATTTAATAACTCAGCTTTAGTTTCTCCTACACTTTTTGGTACTTCTAAAATTGCAACTTCATAACCTTTATCTATTTTTTCTCTGGCCTTCTTTTTAAACCAATCTACATAAATGTCTACTCTATTATTAAGACTAAATCCTCTAGAATTAAATACTTCATTTTGATCTAAATCATCTAGTGTATCTATTGTTTTCACAGAACTATTAGTTAATATCTTTTCTACCCTTTCATCTACGTTTCTATATGCTATTAAAAATACAGTATATTTTTTTGACATATTCAGCCCCCTTGTTTGTTAAGTAAATATCATTTTATTTTAGTTTATCATAATACTATTTTTTGTCAATATATGTTTTTTATACCACTAATCTATATAAATCTAGTTATCTTTATAAAAAGTCTAAAAACTTGATTGTTTTTAGACTTTAATTTAACCTTTCTATTATTTTTTTAGCTTCAGCCATTAGTTTATCTTTAGTATTTAATTTAGGATCTTCTAATACTTTTTCTAAAAGTTCTTTTAATATAATCCCTATCTCTTTTCCCTGGGAGATACCTAAATTTATTATATCGTTTCCATTAATATCTAAATCCTTAGTTGATAATGGTTGCTTTTCAGTAAGTATTTTTTCTACACTTCTTTGTAACTTTAAAGTATGGTCAAAACAAAATGGAGGTTTCGTTCCTTTAATATCTGCTATTTGAAGATTAAAATGTAAATTTAAATTATCTTTTCCAACCCTATTTATAAAACGTTTAGTAGCTTTTAAAGTAGGATTAGGTAAAACTAGCATATGTTCTTTTATCAATGTCTTAACACGTTTTATAGTTTTTTTGTCATATTTTAATCTCTTAAGTATTTTTCCTGCTAATTCTCTACCGACCCGTTCATGTTTATAAAAATGCCCTATTCCTTCTTCATCTATACTAAATGTATAGGGCTTAGCTATATCATGAAGTAATGCTGATAGTCTTAAAATAATATTAGCTTCAGTATTATCTAACACAGCCATAGTATGGTTAAATACATCTTTATCATGATGGGGATTCTTTTGATTAAACCCAACCATATCATTAATTTCAGGTATTATATATTTCATTATTTCTAAATCGATAAGTGTTCTTATTCCTTTAGAAGGGTTTGATGATAAAAGCATTTTATTAAACTCTGTTTGTATTCTTTCTTTGCTAATCTTATTAAGTAGATACCCTTTATTACACATAGCTTTATATGTATTTTTTTCTATATTAAAATCTAATTGAGTTTTAAATCTTACTCCCCTTAAAATTCTTAAAGCATCCTCTTTAAATCTTTTATCTGCCTCTCTAACAGCTACTATTTCTTTCCTTTTTAAATCTATCAGTCCTTCAAAGGGATCTATTAAGCCATCCTCTAAATTATAGGCCATAGCATTAATTGTAAAATCTCTACGACTTAAATCCTTTTTTATATCATTTGTAAACTCTACTTTTTCTGGTCTACGATTATCAATATAGTCACCATCTATCCTAAACGTTGTAATCTCAAATGCTTCTTTATCTATAAGTACAGTTACAGTACCATGCTTTAATCCCGTTGGTATTGTTTTATATTCATTAAATACCTTTAATATTTCTTTAGGTTTAGCATTAGTTGTAATATCCCAATCTTTAGGTTTTCTATTAAGAATAAAGTCCCTAACACAGCCTCCTACAACATAACCTTTAAAATTATTTTTAGTAAGCTCATTTAATAAAATCCTTACCCTTTTAGGTATATTAATTCTCATCATGGACCTCCTTTCATTATGTCTTATTTTAACATAAATTTATTAAAGCTATAAATTAAAATACAGTATATATTTTCACATATATACTGTAAAGTTTATATTAACTATTTTGTCTTTCTAATTTTGCTTTAATACCTTTCTCGATTGTCTTTAGGGTATTTTTATCCTTTGGCGTAATAAAAGTAACGGCGACTCCAGTCTCTCCAGCTCTTCCTGTACGACCTATTCTATGAATGTAACCCTCAACATCCTTTGTTATATCATAATTAAATATATGGGTAATACCATCAATATCTAATCCCCTCGAAGCAACATCGGTCGCAACAAGAAATTGAGTTTTTAAGTCTCTAAAAGACTTCATTGCTCTATTACGTTTTGCTTGACTAAGATCACCATGTAACTCATCAGAATCATATCCATGTCTTTTTAAAATACCATTAAGTTTTTTAACACGACGTTTTGTACGACAAAATATTATTGCCATAAACGGTCTATTTTCTTCTATATAATTACAAAGCGCATCCTGTTTTTGTCTTTCAGTAGTTTCTATTACTACTTGTTTTATTTTATCTAAAGTTACATTTTTGCTTTTAATGTGTATTTTTACTGGTTTATTCATATATCTACTAGATAAAGAGATAATTTCTTTAGGCATAGTAGCTGAAAATGACATCGTTTGACGTGTTTTTGATGTTTTATGTATTATTTTCTCTACATCCTTTAAAAAACCCATTTCTAACATTTGATCTGCTTCATCTAATACAAGCATTTTTACTGATTTTAAATCAATACTTTTTCTTCTAATGTGATCTAATAATCTTCCTGGAGTAGCAATCACCATGTGTATATTATTTTTTAATTTTCTTAGCTGTTTTTTTACATCCTGCCCACCATATGCTGCTAAGATATTTACATCTTTTGCTGATATAAGTTTTTTAACTTCTTTTGTAATCTGTATTGCTAATTCCCTAGTGGGAGTTATTACTAAAGCTTGGATATTAGTATTTTCAGGATTAATACTCTCAAGAATAGGTAACATAAAAGCTAAAGTTTTACCAGTCCCCGTTTGTGCCTGGGCTATTACATCTTTTCCTTTTAATATAATTGGTATAGCCCTTTGTTGAATATCAGTAGGCTTTTCAATTCGTTGTTTATTTAATAAACTTTCTAATTCTTTGCTAATTCCTAAATTTGAAAATTTCATTGTCATATTTTAAATACCTCTTTCATTTAATTAGTTAAAATTATTATTTGCATTAATTAATATACTCATTCTATCATAATACAAATAATCACTAATTAAAAGCTTTACTTATATTTTTTATATCACTTAACTTTATTTATTACTCGATTCATTTATAATGCTACAATGAGCTAAGAAAAGTAACAATCCTATACTAAGTGAAGTTCCACTACTTATATCTTCTTAGATTTAGTCTAAAAACTTTTACTGTTCATAAGGTTATGCCTTCTATTTTATCAAGGTCTTATTTTACCCTCCACAGGCTCAACCCATAGTCCCTTCGGTGTTCTTTACTCTACACTTTCTCTATTTAGTTCTTTTAGTCCTTGTTTGAGGATGTTTATACTTGCATTTATATCTCTTTCAATACTTCTTGTATCACAATTAGGACAATCCCATTTCCTAATATTTAGGGGCATATTATCCATAACTTGACCACAAAAGAGCAGGTCTCGCTACTTAGAAACCACCTATCTATCTTATAAATTGTCCTTTTCTACCATTTTGCTTAAAGCTTTTTCTATTGATTTTCTAAAAAACATATAAGCCCTATAATCTAATACTTTTTTGTTTTTAAAGCTTACTAAATCTAAATGCCCACTAATCTTTGTTTTCCGAATTACTCTTCTTTTCTTTTTTTGGTTTCGAGGACCCCATAAATAAAACAAACATTTTACCCCTCCTTAATATTATTAAACTAATTTTAAATATATTAATTTTTATTTATCTTTAATTTAATTATATTAATTTGTTTTTAAAATGTCAATGGTTAATATTAATATTTTTAATTTTATTATTAATTTATTTAATTTTTATATTATATATATTAATATTTAAATTATTTTTTTAACATTAAAAAAACAGACTAAGAATAGTCTGTTCTTTACATTATATAATTATATATAAACCAAAAGTGACAAAAGCTACCTATCAGTACAAATATATGAAATATTTCATGGAAACTAAACCAGTCATTATTTAAGTTAGGTCTTTTAAGTCCATAAATAATTCCACCTATACTATAAGTTATACCTCCAATAATCAACCATAGTAAACCCTTTGTTTCCACTGCTTGTGCTAAAGGATAAAAGGCTATTATTACTAGCCATCCCATAGCTATATAAAACGTTGTATAAAGCCATCTTGGAGCATTAAACCAAACTAGTTTTAGTATCATTCCTATAATTGCTAAAATCCATATACTTGTTAATAAACTAACTCCCCATACTCCATTTAGCGCTATAAGACATATCGGAGTATAAGTTCCTGCTATTAATTGTTATATGGCAGTTTATTTCAACCTAATACTTCTAAAAAAAGTCAAATTATATTATCCCAATTAAATAATGCAGATTAAATAATCTGACTAAGTATAAGTAAGATTATTTAATCTGCATTATTTGT
>VEND01000115.1 GCA_009711765.1 Bacillota bacterium
TTCAAGAATAATTCTTACTTAAATTATTTAAATTATCTATGATCTTTAATGATATTTAGGCGGAAATATTTTGACTTTTAAAGGTTGAAATAGAGTGCTGTTTAACACGTAGTATCATGTCTTAGAGGGGCTTATGATAAGCAATTGATTTTACATACAAAAATTACTGAGTATCTAAAAAAGAGAGAAGGTAGATTATACTTCTGTTCAACTGTAAATGTTTTTGATAATGACTTGAGTAAACCATTTGAGGAAGATGATTTACCAAATTCAAGTACTGATTATGGACAATATAAAATAGAATGTGAAAAAAGAATTATAGAAATATTACATGATCAAGCTTGTATATTAAGACTTCCACAAGTTTGGGGAAAAGATTCTCCAAGAATGAAACAACTATTAAAGTCATTGAATAATAACGAAAAAATAGTTGTTTATCCGAAATTATTTTTTAATACTATTACTGATATAGCAGTAGCAAAGAAAGTGTCTTATATTATGAAACATAAGTTAGGGGGTATTTTCCATCTGACTGCAGATGATGTAATAAATCATAAAGACTTTTATAATGAATTGATACTAGGTTTAGGTTTCAATAATGAAAGAATAGAAGAAAACTTAGAAGAAGAAGGATACTTTGCACTACTATCAAAGAGAAATAGTGAATTTCCTGAAAAGTTAGCATTACAAAATAGATCAGTGATTAATTATTTAATAGACTAAAGGTTATATCGTACTAAAATATTATTCAGCATAAAATGCAGATTTATAGTATTTGAAATAGCATTAATTTCTGGGAAAAGGACTTCCACTAACATATGATTCCATACACTCTACAAAGAACGAGTAGAGCGTCAGGAATCATCAGACCGTTATATAAAATACCCAGTAGCAAGTTTTTTGAAGTAGGTAAAAAGCAAAATTTTAACACAAGTTTTAAAGATAGAGTTTTAAGCAGAAGAATTATAATATAGATTTGTTAGAGAAAGACTTTGTGGGTTAGATGGAAAGGTCTCTGAGGGTCGATTTTATTGGATTGAACTTTAGAGCTTTTTTAATCTAAATTCAGAAAAAACAAATGAAAAATATGGAAGGTGTTAAGCAATAGATAGAGAATATAAATATAATAAAGAGATTGATATTACAAGATTTTTTTGAAGTGAAATACATATTGGGCTGGGTACTTTATATAACACACTATTGGCGATAGTCCACAAAAAGCATGTGGACCACCGCAAGATAGTCAAGACGTTAAGTGACATTCAAATAAGAGTTACAGTCTTAAAAAGGGGGTTATTGTAGTTGGAAAGGACAAAATGGATTATTGAAAAAAGAAAAAAAGCAGAAGAAAGATATGATACTATTTTTTCAAGTGATTATGATGACAAGTGGGGATATATTGAAGAAGAACATGAAAAATTGGTTAAGGAGTTTATAGAAATGCTTCCTGATAATGGACATGTTCTAGATGCAGCATGTGGTACGGGAAAGTATTGGAATATACTAAGAAGTTATAATTTAAGAGTTAAAGGTATAGACCAATCTTATCAAATGTTAAGTAAAGCAGGGAGCAAATGTAAGGAATATGAAATTGAAAAAATGGGACTTCAAGACATAAAAGAAGTAAATAAGTATAATGGTATTATGTGTGTAGATGCATTGGAAAATATCTTTCCAGAAGATTGGGTAAAAGTAATAAGAAATTTTTATAATGCTCTAAAGAATGAAGGGATTTTATATTTTACTGTTGAGACAATTAGCAAACAAGAAAAAGATGAAGCATTTGCAATTGGCAAAGAACTAGGATTACCAATAGCATATGGAGAAGTAGCACATGAAGGGGGATATCATTATTATCCTGAAATCAAATATGTCAAAAATACTTTGGAAAATGAACATTTTACAATAGTAAAAGAAAGTGTTTCTGAAGGTTATCATCATTTTCTAGTAAATAAGAGATAAGAACATCACTTAACATAGCATTTGTAGACAGTCCACAAAAAACGTGTGGACCGTCTCAACATACTAGCACCGTTAAGTGAAACCCCAATTTCGGAGCAGGTATTTGGGTAGAATTAATTTAATAAACATTAGTAGAAAAATACCAACTTAAAAATAATTTATATAAGGAGAAAAGAATGGGTTATTTAATTTATTTTACATTCCCAAATGAGGATATGGAATTTGAGTTTTTCATGAAGATAAAAAGAAAATGCTATGACTCGTTTTATCCATTTAAGATATTATCAGGACATGGTCTTGAAAGAATTGATTTTGAACCAATTACGATTTTATATGGAGGAAATGGTTCGGGGAAATCAACAGCATTAAATGTTATAGCAGAAAAAACAGGAATTAGTCGTGATTCAATTTATAATAAATCTAACTTCTATGCTGACTATGTCAATATGTGTGAGATGTATCTTGAAAAAGACATCCCTGAAAATAGCAGAATTATTACCAGCGATGATGTATTTGACTATATGCTGAATATTCGTAATCTAAATGAAGGAATTGACCAAAAACGAGAAAAACTTTTTGAGGAATATTTGGATGCTAAAAATTCTAACTTCCAAATGAAATCTATAGAGGATTATGAGCAACTAAAAAAAGTAAATGCTACTAGAAGTAAAACCCAGTCACGGTTTGTGAGAAACAATTTAATGAATAATGTGAGGGAATATTCAAATGGGGAAAGTGCATTCCGATATTTTACCGAAAAAATTGGTGAAAATGGACTATATATATTGGATGAGCCTGAAAACAGTCTTTCTCCAAAACGTCAGATGGAATTAATGAGTTTTATTGAGGACTCCGCACGGTTTTGGGGGTGTCAGTTTATTATATCAACACATTCGCCATTCTTGCTTTCAATGAGAGGGGCAAGAATATATGACCTTGATGAAAATCCAGTTGATATAAAGCCATGGACAGAATTGGAAAATGTACGTATATACTATGAGTTTTTTCAAAAACATAAGAACAAATTTTGATTGTATTTAGTATAGATTATTTATATAGTATGCAATAAGAGAACGTGTTGGGGCATCACTTAACAGAGTAGTTCCAACATTTTGCAAAAACCATGCAAAACATCGGAACTACCCGAAACGTTATCCAAAACTGTATGAAAAGGAAGTGCTTCCATGCACGGAATAGGAGGTTTGTAGTGGCTAATGAACACTTGTAGGAAATGTGATATATGATTAATAACAGATCAATAAATAGGAATTTTTTTATAATAACAAGTTCTGAGGTAAAGAGGTGAAACTGTGAAAGAGAAAAAATATATGTATGTGATTATTGAGGCCATTATATTATCAGTTATAGCTCTGTTAACATTTACAGTTTTTAATTCAGAATATTTGTTCAAGTGGGTGGCACATAACTGGATATTCTATTTGGTTTTAGGAGTAATTGCTCTTTCGATGACTATTTTAAATAAACAATTTATTTCAGCATTCATGACCGTAGGAATTGTCATTGGCATTTTTGTCGGAAATTATGTTGGAAGGTCAATAAAGCTGCTCAATGAAAGTAAAATTGTTGAAGGTATGAAGGCAGAAGAAGTATATAGACTTAGGCATCATCCAGGATTTGAAATTTGGATTAGCATAATTCTTTTGTCTATCATAATTGGTATTATTATGCAAATTATAATCACAAAGAAACTGGAAACTGGTAAATTCTAGTTCATAGAATGAATAAAGGTATAAAAAATTTTGGCTTAGCTAATTCAAGTTTTTCTAAGCTGTGTAACTAAAAGTTATGGATATTCTAGGGACTACAACCCATGACAATATCTGAGTCTGAGAGGGTATGGCATCGGATAACATAGCATTTGCAACAGTCCACAAAAACAATGTGGACCATCGCAACATTCTAGGACCGTTATACGAAAGGTCGATAAATTTGAGTAGAAAGGGTTTGGAAGATGATAATCTAATACACATAATATTATTAAATTTCAATTAGATTAAGGGGGTTAAAAAATGCCTTTTGCAATGACTCATTTACATATTGCATATAACATATTAAGAGATACCCCACAAATTAAGAAACCTTGTGACTTTATGTTGGGTGCCCTTGCACCTGATTCAATTCACATTCGTGAGAATTATGTAAGCGAAATGAAAAAGATAAGTCATCTGTGTGTTGGAAATGAAAAATGGGGCAGAGCCACAAATAATCAAGAATGGTTAGAAAATGTACTTGCCTTTTTACGAGAATATAAGCATACAGATAAAGCTGATTTTATATATGGGTATTGCTCTCACATATTTGCTGATATACAAAATAATATAAAAATCTGGACGCCATTTCGATTAGAAAATAAAGAAAATTTAGAAAAGGGTATGGGAAGTGTTTATCATAAAGAAGCACGTGATGTGGATTATGTACTATACTTATTGCAGCCACAGCAGAAAATAATATGGGAAATGCTTAAAAATAGCGTAGCATATGATATTCCAAATGTTATAGTGGGTAATGAAATTAATCAAATGAAATACTCTATTTTACACAGTCGATTTAATGACAGGGAATCTGTAGATGTGTCTTCTAATAAATATGTTACACTCTCCAATCAGCAAGAATTTATTTCTGTTGAATCTCAGTATATTAAAAAACTTTTGTACCATAACGATTAATTATAATTATTTCATCTGATTTTTAAAGTTCGATGCAGGTAATTTCTTAGGTCATAGCATAATTGCTGCTCTTGACTTTGCGAGAATTGACCAATCGTATAACATGATATTTAAAGACAATCCACAAAAATCATGTGGACCATCTTAAGATATCAAAAACGTTATGTAACATATGATATTTAAAGTTATGATTGTATATAGGGAAATGCAAAGGGATGAAAAGATGATAAGAAAAACAGTTGGTGTGAATGTAAAATAAGGTAACGAGCTTATGTTAGAACATAAAATAAACATAATGGATGATAAGAACAAACCAGAAAAAATACAAGGATAGTGGGATTTCTCTAAAGGTGGAGTAAATAAAATTAAATGGATCTTTTAAAGATATATTGGGAGAACAAGAAAAAAGAAGTTCTAACCAAACTAATTCATGAAGAGATTAAAGATTTTTTAGAAAACATATTTTAGAGTCATAGATAAAAATTCATAAATAGATGGCATTGATAAAAGTTTGTGTGTAAATCATACATTACATAACAAAGCCTTCCTCGCCATCCTACTAAAAGAATGTAGGACGACGGGAAGGCTTAGGACGTTAGTGGAAATCCTTGAATTACTTATTCTTGGGCTGAAAAATTTGTTATGTTGTTCAATACGAAATAAAAAGTAACTACGAAGTAAACTATTGGAGGTATAGTACTTATGCATAAAGTTTTAGTACTGGGTGGAAGTGGACTTGTAGGAAAAGCTATAATTAATGAAATGAACAATAGTAAGGACTATCAAATTTATGCAACATACTTTAAAAACCCAATGCAATTGTATCAAAATAGAAGTTTTAAACTTAACATAGAAAATCTAGATAATTTAAATAGTATATTGAATACTTTAAAACCTCAAAGCGTAGTTGTTATATGGCAGTTTATTTCAACCTAATACTTCTAAAAAAAGTCAAATTATATTATCCCAATTAAATAATGCAGATTAAATAATCTGACTAAGTATAAGTAAGATTATTTAATCTGCATTATTTGT
>VEND01000063.1 GCA_009711765.1 Bacillota bacterium
ATACCTTCATAATATCTACTCCTTCAGGATAAGAGAATATTATTCACAAAACTCTTCTACAATATTTCTTTCTTTATCACTTAAATTATATATATTATAAAAAATTTCATTTATACTTCTTTTTATTGTTTTTATTTCTTGTAGAGTATGTTTTTTCTCTTTATTAAATTTATTATTACCATTATCATATTTTTCTAAAACATCATTTAAATATAATAACTTAATCACTTTTTTTGATATTTCCTCTTGTTTGTCTGATAATTTTATCTTTAAATTCATTATTTTATTAGGATAATATTCATATTGTTTTTCTCCTACTTTTTTTGCTACCTTTTTAAAATAAAATTCAAATACTTTACTATTTAAATATGCTAATAAATATTCAATAGTCAATAAATCATTATCTATTAATTTTAATATATACACATCAGCACTACATAATACATTCTCATAATCAATAGTAAATCTATTTTCACTAGACTTATATGGAAATATTATTTTAGGTGATTTGAATAAGTTAAGCGACCTCCCCCATTGAAGTTGATACCATTTTCTTAATCCTTTTTTACATTCCCTTCTTTTTTCTAATCGTTGTTTAAAAGGTTTTATATGCTCTATAATATTATTATAATTTTCTATTTTTTCAATTGCATCTGTATATAAAATAAATTTTTTAATCTCTGCTTTTTTGTATTGTCTTACATTGCTATTTTTAACCCAAGGTTTTATTATATCTTCTTTTAAGCCTTTATTATCAATCATTTCTTTATCAATAATAAAAGCTTTGTCACAACCTGTTATTATGCCTTGATTACAAACACTTACTTCCTTTAAAAAATAATCACTCACCTTTTCGATTTTTTTATAAAGCTTATACTCCTCATCGTTTAGAAGTAACCACCCACTATCACTCAATATTCTTTTATCTATATTAAAATTCAAAAAATTATTATCCTTAACATTGGTTTTATTTGTATTTAATCTGGAAACTTTAATTTTAGTGTTATTTTGTATCCCTTTAGTACATTTTATAATAGTGGGACTTACACCTATTCCCTTAAATACCTTCTTACCATAAAAATCAGTTAACTCATCTATATTAAAATTTTCAGTAATAAATTTTCTTAATCCATTAGCAGAAGGAGCTTCTAAAAAATATCTTGAAGTTATATAAACTAGACTTCCTTTATCTTTTAATAATTCATACCCTCTTTTAAAAAAACAATAGGATAAGTCAGCTTTATTAGAGAATACATTTTGATAATAGTTTTTTAATTGTACTCTATAGGATTTTTTAATTTTTTTATGTCCAATATAGGGGGGGTTACCAATTACTAAATCAAAATTTTCATTTTCAATTTCATCGGTTTTTTGAGAATTTATATTAAATAAAGTTAATTTATCATGTAATAATATATCTTTTTTAAATATATTAATTTTAGATATATTCTTTTCATCACTTTTTAGTAATAATGATACCTTTGTCATATAAACAGCAAAGTCATCTAAATCTGTACCATAAATATTATTTTCTAAAATAAAATCATCAATGTTTTCTAACTCGTCAATACATTTAGGGTTATTTCTTATAATTTCTTGATAATTATTTTTAATGATATTTTTAATTTTTTCAAAAGCGTTTATCAAGAAATATCCACCTCCACAACAAGGATCTATAATCTTAAAATAAGGATTGTCTATAAGCTTTTTAGCAGTTATAGACTTATTTATCATATCTTTTACTATATAGTTAGGTGTATAAACTTGCCCTAAGTATTTTTTTTCCTTACTAGTTATAAAACTTTCATATAACTCCCCTAGGGAAAAACTGCTAATATCATATCTTAATTCTTCTAATATATTTTTTATATGTTTCTTATCTTGTTTACTTAAATTATCACTCTCTTTAAAATCTATCTTATTAATTATAGTTTTGTTTTCTTTAAATTTGACTTTAAGTAAATTCTGACCAATAAAAAACAAAAAATCTTTTAGATAGTGAATATATTCTTCTGTATTTTTTTCTTTATAATTTTTTATTATTTTACCTAGTTCATTTTTTATTTTATCATTCATATTATAACCCCTTACCTTTTTGATTAAGTTTATTTTATAAAGAAAGTATGGAAGGAACTTAGCTTTTGTTAAATATTTCTTTTGCCTTCTGAATATCCATAGTTCCTTTTTCTATTTCCTTTTTTATTTTTCTTTTTTCCCATGATATAAAAATATTATCTAAATCATAACCTTCAGGATATAACTGTTCATTTTTTATAAATAGTTTTACTCTCTTTTTATTAATTTTAATAAATTCATCTTTTAGTAATACAACTAAATCCCCAAATTCATCTTCTACTTTATATATTATGGCCTTTTCATTTGTTTTTTTAATTATAACACAATCTCCTTTAGAAAAGCTTTTGTCTTCTTTTTTAATTTTATCCTTTGGTATTTCTAACTTACAATCATCTATATCAAACTCTATTTTCTCATCACTTTTCCTTTTATTTATATATTTTTTTGCATTCTTTAAAACTCTCTTTCTTAGACCTAGTTTATTTGCTATCCATAAAGCATTACTTGTTCCTGCTTTACCTATGTTTAACTTATATAAGGGTTTTAAAGTATTAGGATCAAACTCCATACATCCATTTTCAAAACCTTCATGCTGGGATGCATATTCCTTAATTTCACCATAGTGGGTTGTAGCCACTGTAATAGCTCCTAAACTATATAACTCGTGTAATATAGAAGCTGCTAAGCCTGCCCCTTCTGAAGGGTCTGTTCCTGTTCCTATTTCATCTAGTAAAACTAAGGTAGCGAAATTAGTATTGCTAATAATTTTAATAATATTTTTTATATGACCTGAAAAAGTGCTTAATGACTGTTCTATGCTTTGATTATCACCAATGTCTACTAATATGTTATCAAATATTGATATTTCAGTTCCTTTCTTAGCCGGGATATGAAGTCCCGATTGAGTCATTAAAGTTAATATACCTATTGTTTTTAATGCTACAGTCTTACCACCTGTATTAGGTCCAGTTATTACTAAAGTTCTAAAGTCATCACCTATTGAAAAATTAAGTGGTACACAATCGTCGTCTAATAAAGGATGTTTCCCTTCTACAATATTAACTTTTCCTTTATTATTTACAATTGCCTTAACTCCTTTAATAGAAAAACTATACTTAGCCTTAGCAAATACAAAATCATATTCAGCCATTAGGTCTATATTAATTTTTAGTTCTTTAATATAAAATCTAATATATCCTGTTATAGTAGCCAACACTTGATATTCTTCTGCTTCCTCATCCATCTTTAATATTTCTAATTCCTTACTTAATTTATTTATAGATTTAGGTTCAATAAAAACTGTTGAACCTGTTTGAGATGTATCAATAACGCTACCATCTATTTTATTTTTGCAAATAGATTTAAAAGGTATAGTTAATCTTCCATTTCTCTTACTAATAAAAAATTCCTGGATACATGATCTATACTTATTTGAATTTAATATACTATTTAATTTCTGTTCTATCCTGTCATTAGTAATTTTTATTTTTTTTCTTATTTTCTCTAAGCTAGGATACATTTTACTACTAATCCTATTACCTTCTATAGAAGTATTTATTTCTTCTTCTAAATCTTTAAACTCAACAATAGAATTTACATAACTACTTAAAACAGGTGCAATAAAATCTTTATCTTTCATAAATATTTTAATATTTCTACATCCTCTTAAAAAGTCAGAAATCTTTAATAACTCTGATGGCTTTAACACTTTCCCTTTTTCAACTTTTTCTAATAGAAATTCAACATCATGCAACCCTTGTAAAGGTATATTACCATGACTATTTAATATATTAATAGCTTCTGTAGTTTCATTAATTTTCCTTCTGACAATTTCTAGATTCTTCAAAGGCTTTAATTTGTCAACTAATTTTTTACCTAATCCACTAACTGTATGGCTTTTTAATTCATTCTTGATTTTTTCATACTCTAATTTCTCTAAACTATTCATCTTTAATCCTCCTAAATTTTTAATTCAAAAAACAAAAAAACGTGGACAAAAGTCCACGTGTAGGTACACAAAAAACACTTAGCTAAAAGTACTTTTACATAATAATAGAGTAGACTTTGTTCTTCAACTAATATAGTAAAAAGGGCATAGATATCCCGTAAACATTGATACCTTATATTCCGAAAGAAAAAATTTAAACCTTTTTACTATATTAAATTTTTATTATTGAAGAACAACTCCACTCATAAAAGTACCTCTCTTATTTTAGTTTATATTATAATATTAATATAATATTATAAAAAAGTCAATCTTTGCCTCTTTGATTAAATATATTTATCTTATATAATGTAATATATGATAATGAAAGGAGTATTAAAATGGACATAACTCATAACATAATAAATGAAAATTTTTATATCCCCCCTTCCCTTGAAAAAATATTTAATAATAAAAAAGTATGTTTTTTTGATATAGAAACTACTGGTTTTAGCAGAAAAAATTCTAAGATTATTTTAATTGGTTTATTATATTTTACCGATGAAAAAATACATATAAAACAATATTTTGCTGATAAACTAACTGAAGAAAAGGATATCCTTAAATTGTTTATAAAAGATATTAAAAAGTTTGATATCTATATTTCCTATAATGGAGAAACCTTTGATATCCCCTTTATTAACAAAAGATTGTCTCATCATGGTTTCAATTATACAATCTATAAAAATAAAAGTATGGATCTATTAAAAACAGTTAGAAATAATAAACATATTTTAAACTTTAATAACTACAAATTAAAAACTGTAGAAAAAAATCTTGATATATATAGAGAAGATAAAATAACAGGAAAGGAAAGCATTAAACTATATTTTGAATATCTTAAAAAGAAAAATTATAATTACAAAAAAATTATTTTAAAACACAATTATGAAGATATATACTATCTACCAAAAATTTTAAAAATATATGATAAAATTCAAGACTATTACACTCATAAATTAGATTTATATTTATATGATAATAAACATACCGTAAATATTACATTAGATAGCATATGTATGAATAAGAATTTATTAAATATAACCGGGAAAACTACAACTACTGATTTACCAAAACAAATATATTATGATCAAAACTTTTCTTTACAATGGTTAACATATAATGGCGAGTTAAATATAGAGATAGAAATAACTAAAGGAGAACTTTCTAATGGGAATAATTGTTATTATATAAATAAAAATGAATTTCAATTTACAAATGATTTAAATGACTTGTCAGCATACAATTTACCTGAAAATATTATATTAATACAAGAAAATAATCAAATTCTAATTAATAATATAAAGAATATTTTAACAGAAATTTTTAAAAAGGTAATTTAATATATTAAAAAAGGATCCTTAATTAGGATCCTTTTTGTGGTGCCCAGAGGCGGAATCGAACCACCGACACGGGGATTTTCAGTCCCCTGCT
>VEND01000140.1 GCA_009711765.1 Bacillota bacterium
ATAAAGAAATTGATATTACAAGATTTTTTGAAGTAAAATACATATTGGGCTGGGTACTTTATATAACACACTATTGGCGATAGTCCACAAAAAGCATGTGGACCACCGCAAGATAGTCAAGACGTTAGGTGAAATAGTCGATTACTGAGTATTGGTTAAGGGGTATTGATTGTAAAAGTGAATGGGGAGACTAAAAGATGAAATTAGCGTGTAATTATTTGAGTGAAGCAGAAGAGTTGTTGAATGAAGGGAAGGTAGAATTTGATTATTTTAAATACCCTAGTCTAGGAGGAGATAATAGTTTTAGATCTATAAGCTCGTTTTTAGAGAGATTACGGTATATTAGAAATATTAGACCATTATTATATCATGGTATTTTCCCTAACAAAGTAAATATTTGCAATAGGAACTTCAAAGATAATTTTAACATTGAGTCTTTTCGTGAAGTATGTAGAATAAGTGACACACCTGGAATATCGTTTCATTTAAATGGTGCTGACATGGATGAATCGAAAGAAGAAGTTATAAGCAATGCAGTGGAAAATATTTTATTTATTAAAGAAAACTTTATGGATATGGAGTTTATAACATTTGAAAATGCTATGGGAAATTACAATCAACATGAGCTTGATGCTGAGGTAATATCTGAAATAGTTTGTCAATCAGAATCAAAGTTTTTATATGATGTTAGTCATGCTTATTGGAGTGCGGTAAAAAGAGAGGAAACGTTTGAAAGATATGTTTCAAAATTACCTCTTGATAGAGTTTATGAGGTACATATAAACGGTTGGGAGGAAAAAGATGGTGATATTCAATCACATATGAAAATACAAGATAGGTTATATGAACATATAGAAAATATAGTTTCTACCTTTCCAGTGAAGATTGTAACCTTGGAATATGGAAGGAGCTATGACAGAATCGGTTGTGGTTGTCCTCTAGTAAGCATAGATAAAATCAATTCACATGCAAAAGAAGAGGTTAAAGAGCAAATACATAGATTAAGTGAAATAATAAACAAATGATTTTTGAAAAACAAACGTATTTTGTAAGGGAGTAGTATTGGGTCACTCGACTACTACACCTAACATAGAATTTGCAGACAGTCCACAAAAAGCGTGTGGACCGTCGCAAAATACTAGGAACGTTAGACAAAATCGCCATAAAAGAGAGTGAAAAACAAGAAATATTTAGTAGTCAAAAAATATAAAAGGTAGAGTAGGACGGATTCAAAATTAAATTTAGTGAGTTTTAGAGAAATGATTTTATTTTTTTTAAATATATTAAATGAGAGGGAAGTGATATTTTATGAGATACTTCAAAAAAATTGTTGGTGAAAAAGTATATTTATCTCCTATAAACATCGAAGATGCAAAAAAATACACGGAATGGATAAATGATTTAGAAATCTCCATCAATTTAGGAAATGCATCGGAAATATATTCATTAGAAAAAGAGAAAGAAACTTTAGAAAGAATAAGCAAAGAAGGATACAATTTTGCAATTGTGAATTTAAATAAAGATGAACTTATAGGTAATTGTGGATTAATGAATGTGGATATGAAACATGGAACAGCCGAGTTAGGAGTATTTATTGGAAATAAAAATTATTGGAGTAAAGGATATGGAAGGGAAAGTATTAATTTATTATTAGATTATGGATTTAATCTTTTGAATTTAAATAATATATTTCTTAGAGTTCATTCTTTTAATAAACGTGCAGTAAGTTGTTATAAGAAATGTGGATTTAAAGAAATAGGTAAAAGAAGACAAGCATATGTAGTAGGAAATAAGAAATATGATGACATTTATATGGATATATTGAGGACTGAATTTAAAGGGAAAATAGATAAGATAATAGATGAAGAATATTAAGCAGATGGCGACTTCGTCTAACATGCTATTTGCAGACAGTCCACGAAAAGCATGTGAACTGTCGTAAAATAGCAAGGACGTTAGACTAAACAAGCGATTAGGGTATTAATACTGGTGGTTATAGCTAAAGATTATTGAAGGGGGATATGAATTGTCAAATTATATAATGGAGTTAAGAAAGCTTGTGGGTAAAAGACCAATTATATTAACTACAGCAGGAGCAATTGTTTTAGATAAAGAAAATAGAGTGTTAATGCAACATAGAGGTGATAATGATCTATGGGGCTTGCCTGGTGGTGCAGTAGAATTAGGTGAAACAGTAGAAGAAACAGCAATAAGAGAAGTATTAGAGGAAACAGGCTTAAATATTAGCAACCTTAATTTTTTTAATATTTATTCTGGAGAAGGACAACATTATATATATCCTAATGGTGATGAAGTATATTTTATATGTATAACTTATTATACTAGAGATTATAAAGGAGAAATTCAAATTGATGGAGTTGAATCAAAAGAAATTAGATTTTTTAATATTAATGATTTGCCATCTAACATTGCTCCAACTATAATATATATTCTTGATGAATTAAGATATAAGTTAAACAATAATTTGTTGTAATATTTACAAATATAATTAACTATAATGTATTGGCAATTAGCACTTGCATCGTCTAACATAATATTTAAAGACAGTCCACTAAAAGCATGTAGACCGTCTTAATATATCCGAAACGTTAGCCGAAAAACAATGCTAGGTTTAAAAACAGGGTGATTCTACATGATAATATGTATTAATGATGCATTTAGATGTGGGAAAACTAGTGTATCAAATGAATTAAATAAACAGAATGAACAATTATAACTAATTGTTAAGTAAAGATTATTTATATAAATAAAGATAAACATGAATTTATCTAATAAGTTTGTTCTGAATTTTCGAAGGAGGAATATATGAATTATAAAATTGCAAAAGCAGAGCAGAGATATTTACAAGAATGTATTTCAATTTTTTACGAGGATTACAATGAAGTATGTCAATCTAATCATTTAGTGCCGAGGTTAGAAAATAATGATTTTATTACTTCTCAATTAACGGATTTAATAAATTGTGGTTTAGGTTTTGTAGCTTTATTAGATGACAAAGTGGTAGGATATATCACAGGATGGCCAGTAAATGAATTTTTTGGAACAGCCAATGGTGTATTTGTTCCATTATTTGGGCATGGTGCTGTGAAAGAAGGACGTACAAAAATATATCAATCACTATATTCATATGCTTCAGAAATGTGGGTAGAAAAGGAATTAATAAACCATGTGATTACAATGTTTTGTGTAGATAAAGAGTGTATTGACAGTTGGGTTTTATTAGGATTTGGGAATCGTTGTAACGATGCCATCCGTAATACAGATGCTTTGCCAGAATTTAAAGTATGTGGGAATTACTCCGTTTTGAAAGTTGATAAGGTGCATATATCTGATATTATTGAGCTGTGTTTACAGGATTACAGACATTTCAAAAAAGCACCAGCTTTTATGGTAGGTCATGATAAGAGTGAAGAAGATATTATGAAAGATTTTAAAGAATGGCTTTCACAGGATAATCATCATTTATGGGTTGCTTATGATGATGGAAAAGCTATTGGGTATATGCGAATACAGGAAACTGGAGAATCTTTCATATCGGCATATTCTGATATGATGAATATAACTGGTGCTTTTGTAGATGAGAAATACAGAGGAAAAGGTGTATCAAAGATACTTCTTGATAATATATTATCATGGCTTAAACAAAAGGGTTATTACTTATGCGGCGTTGATTATGAATCAATTAATGTGACAGGAAGTAATTTTTGGAATAAGTATTTTAAGCCATATACATATACCATGGTACGTTATGTTGATAATAGGATATTAAAATAAGATAAATTTCAATTTAGAAATAAATTATTGAAGATTTTTTTAACAAAGCCATTAATTAAAATTGTAGTTAAGTGGCATAGTCCGCATTGTTCATCGGCTAACATAGTAGTTCCGACGGTTACGATAAAAAATGTAACTATCGGAACTACTTAGACCGTTATATGAAATACATAACTTTATCAAGGGAGTTGGTAGGTTGAAAGTTTTAATAATTGGGGCAAGTGGATTTCTAGGTGAAAACTTATCTTATATATTAAAAAAGAAACATGTAGTTTATGGAACATACTTTAACAACTTAACTTTTAATTTAGATACAATGTACCAATTAGATGCATGCAAATTAGGAAATACGAAAAGAATACTTGAAGAAATCAAACCTGAAATAGTAGTATGGTCTATAATGACTAGATCTACAGAGACTAAAATAATGGAAATTGCCTTAAGCGAAGTATTGGATTATACAAGAACTTCGAACAGTAGAGTTATTTACATTTCTACAGACTTATTTAAGGGTGAAGGCAGCTATTATAAAGAAGATTATGAAGCAAAGTATTTTGATTATAAGAATCCATATGCTCAGTATTTTAATGGTAAAGTTTTAGGTGAACAAATGGTATTGGAAGATAAAAAGAATACTGTAGTTAGGATTGGTATGATTTATGGTTTAGACTACTTCAATAATTATGATAAAAGAATAAATCATATGAGAGAACAAATTAATAGTAATGAAAAAATAGAATTGAGTAAAAATGTGTATAAAACTTATACCAATATTCGGCTTCTTGTGGAAATAATAAAGGAACTTATAGAAATAGATTATAAAGGAGTTTTACATGTTGTTAACACAAGACGGTTAAGTATTTATGACTTTTACAAAGAACAATTAGAAAATATAGGTATTAAGACTGATTTGTTAACAGCAACATTTGTAGATGAATCAGAAGCTCATGAAAATGATCTATGCTTAGATACTTCAATGAGTTTTGGTAAATTATTAATGCTCATTGAAAGTGGCCAGATATGTACATCATATAACACGCTGTTTACAAACAGTCCACAAAAATAGTATGGACCGTCGTAAAACAGCCAAAACGTTATGTAACATATGATATTTAAAGTTATGATTGTATATAGGGAAATGCAAAGGGATGAAAAGATGATAAGAAAAACAGTTGGTGTGAATGTAAAATAAGGTAACGAGCTTATGTTAGAACATAA
>VEND01000085.1 GCA_009711765.1 Bacillota bacterium
TCGTTTCCTTTGGGTAAGCATAAATTAATACCCTAAGTTTATACTTTTTGTTATAAGTTCAATGGCCAAATTATTGGCCATTGAATATAATTTATTTATTTTCTTCTTTTATTTTCTTAGCCTTTTCAATTGCTTCATCTATTGTACCTACAAATAGGAAAGCTGACTCAGGTAAATCATCGTGTTTACCTTCTAGAATCTCTTTAAATCCTCTAACAGTTTCTCTAATAGGTACATAGCTACCAGGAATACCTGTAAACTGCTCAGCAACGTGGAATGGCTGAGATAAGAAACGTTCAATTCTTCTTGCACGGGCAACTGTTATCTTATCTTCTTCAGATAATTCATCCATACCAAGTATAGCTATAATATCCTGTAATTCTTTATACTTTTGTAAAACCTCCTGAACCTGACGGGCAACATTGTAATGTTCTTCACCCACTACAGCTGGTTCTAAGATTCTAGATGTAGAATCTAGTGGGTCCACTGCAGGGTAAATACCAAGCTCAGAAATTCTACGGGAAAGTACAGTCGTTGCATCTAAGTGGGCAAATGTTGTAGCCGGAGCCGGGTCAGTTAAGTCATCGGCTGGTACATATACTGCCTGAACTGATGTTATAGACCCTTTCTTAGTTGATGTGATTCTCTCCTGTAATTGTCCCATCTCAGTTGCTAGAGTCGGTTGATAACCAACGGCACTTGGCATACGTCCAAGTAGCGCTGAAACCTCCTGTCCTGCCTGGGTAAATCTGAATATATTATCTATAAATAAAAGTACGTCCTGACCTTCTTGATCTCTAAAGTGCTCTGCCATTGTAAGTCCTGTAAGACCAACACGCATTCTTGCTCCTGGTGGTTCGTTCATCTGACCAAATACTAGGGCTGTTTTTTCTAATACCCCTGATTCTTCCATTTCATAATAAAGGTCATTACCTTCCCTTGTTCTCTCTCCAACTCCTGAGAATACTGATAAACCACCGTGCTCAGTTGCTATATTATTTATAAGCTCCTGAATTAAAACAGTTTTACCAACACCTGCTCCTCCGAATAGTCCTATTTTACCACCCTTAGCATAGGGTGCTATAAGGTCAACAACCTTAATACCTGTTTCAAAAACTTCTGTTGCTGTTTGTTGTTCATCATAAGGTGGTGCAGGTTTATGAATTGGGGATTTATCTCCCTTAGGAGCTTCTTTTTTATCTATTGGTTCACCTAATACATTAAACATTCTACCTAATGTAGGTTCTCCCACTGGAACGGAGATAGGATCTCCTGTATCTAATGCTTCCATGCCTCTAACAAATCCATCTGTTGAGTCCATGGCTATACATCTTACTGTATCATCTCCAAGATGCTGAGAAACCTCTGCAACTACTTTTCCATCCTTTCCTTCTATTTCTATGGCATTTAGAAGGTTAGGAAGCTTATCGCCATCAAATTTTATATCTAACACAGGTCCTATAATCTGTACTACCTTACCTATGTTTTTTTCGGCCATTTGTTTCAACTCCTTTCGTGACTTTTAAGCCAACTTATCTTACTTTTGTGCTTCAGCTCCACCAACTAATTCTGATATTTCTTGAGTTATTGATGCCTGACGGGCTCTATTGTATTCTAAGTTTAATTCATCTATCATATCTTCAGCGTTATCTGTTGCATTTTCCATAGCAACCCTTCTTGCACCCTGTTCACTGGCGGATGATTCTATTAATGCTCCATAAACTGTGCTATCAATATATTTAGGAATTAAATAGCTTAATACCTCTTCAGGAGATGGTTCATATTCTATTGCATCCTTATCTTCATCTACCTCTTCGATTTCTCCATCTATTTGAGCAGGTAAAAGCTTCATTACCTTAGGTTGATATGAAATTGTACTTTTAAAATGAGTGTATACTAAATTGACCTCATCAACTTCTTCGTCTTTATATAAGTCTAGGGCTAATGCACCTATATTACTTGCATCTGAATAAGTGGGTCTTTCAGATATATTAAGATACGTTCCCCTTATATCATAATTTCTTCTTTTAAAGAAATCTCTACCTTTTTGCCCTATAACTATAATGGCTGCATCATCTTTATTTTCTATACTATCTTCAACTAATCTTGTGACGTTACTATTATAACCACCACAAAGACCTCTATCGCCAGTTATAACTATAAACGCCCTTTTCTTTATGTCTCTCTTATTTAAAAGGGGATGTTTTATATCCTTAGTAGAGGAAAGTATTTCTTGAATGCTTCTTACTATTGTATTAAAGTATGGTCTTGTTTTATCAAGCTTATCTCTAGCTTTTTTAAGCTTTGCAGAAGAAACAAGCTCCATAGCTTTAGTTATCTGTTTGGTATTTGAGACACTTCGGATTCTTCTTTTAATGTCCTGCATACTAGCTTGGGCCATTGTAACACCTCCGTTCCCGTAAGGATGTTTCTATTACTTATCTTCATTAAATTTTTCTTTAAATTCTTTTAAAGCTTTTTTAAGTTCTTCTTCTGTATCTTCTTCTAATTTTCCTGAATCTATTATTTTCTTACCTATTTCAGGATGCTGACTATCCATAAATTCTAAGAATCCTTTTTCAAATTCTTTTACTCTCTCAACGGGTATATCTGTTAAATACTTTTTACTTGCTGCATATATAATCATTACCTGATGTTCAACTTTAACCGGTGAATATTCAGGTTGTTTTAAAACTTCCATTATTCTTTCACCCTGGGATAAAGTAGCTTGAGTTTCTTCATCAAGTTCTGAACCGAATTGAGCAAATGCTGCAAGCTCTCTATATTGTGCAAGATCAAGTTTTAATGTACCTGAAACTTGCTTCATTGCTTTAATTTGTGCTGAACCACCAACACGGGATACTGATAAACCTGCATTAACTGCTGGTCTCTGTCCTGAATAGAATAGCTCTGATTCAAGGAATATCTGTCCATCGGTTATAGATATAACATTCGTTGGGATATATGCTGAAATATCTCCGGCTTTTGTTTCTATGATTGGAAGTGCTGTCATAGAACCGCCACCATATTCTTCACCTATTCTAGCTGCTCTTTCTAATAATCTAGAGTGTAGGTAGAATACATCACCTGGATAAGCTTCACGTCCCGGTGGTCTACGAAGTAATAATGACATTGTACGATAAGCAACGGCATGCTTTGATAAATCATCATATATAATTAATACATCTTTACCGTTAAACATAAATTCCTCACCCATAGCTGCTCCTGCATATGGGGCTAAATATTGAAGTGGTGCACGTTCACTTGCTGTTGCTGATACTACTATTGTATAATCCATTGCACCTTTATCTTCTAAAGTTTCAACTATTTTAGCAACAGTTGATTTTTTCTGTCCTATTGCTACATATATACAAATAGTATCCTCTTCTTTTTGGTTTATGATTGTATCAACTGCTATTGCAGTCTTACCAGTCTGTCTGTCACCTATAATTAACTCTCTTTGTCCTCTACCTATTGGTATCATAGAGTCAATTGACTTAATACCTGTTTGAAGAGGTTCTGAAACAGATTTTCTTGATATAACACCAGGAGCTTTTGATTCAACTGGTCTATACTTTTCTGTATTGATAGGTCCTTTACCATCTATAGCCTGACCTAATGAATTAACAACTCTACCTAGTAATGCTTCACCTACTGGAACCTCAACGATTCTTTCAGTCCTTTTTACTACGTCACCTTCTTTAATATCATCATCAGAACCTAAAAGAACACAACCTACATTGTCCTCCTCTAAGTTTAGTGCCATACCATATACTTCACCTGGAAACTCTAAAAGTTCTCCAGCCATACAGTTTTCTAAACCATGTATTCTTGCGATACCATCTCCAACTTGAATAACTGTACCAACATCTACTACATCAAGTTTCTTTTCATATCTTTTTATTTGCTCCTTTATGACCGAACTAACTTCTTCTGGTCTTAGGTTCATGTAATTTTCACCCCTATCTATATTACTTTTATCTTTAATAAGTCTTCTCTTAATAATTCCATTCTTCTTTTAATACTACCATCTATTACTCTGTCTCCAATTCTTAGTAAAACTCCACCTAAAAGTGTTTTATCTATTACGTTTTTAAGTTCTACCTTTTGATTTAACTTCTCTTCTAAAAGAGATTTTAAATCATTTAGTTCTTTATCCTTCATTTTAACTACTGTTACTGCTGTAGCTTTAATTTTATTATTATCTTTATCTACTAAAGTTTTAAACTCATTAAAAATATCATTTAGGCTTTTTATCCTTCGTTTTTCTATAATAAGTTTTAAAAGTCCTAAAAGCTTATCATTTACTTTGCCACTAAAAATATTTTCAACTATCTCCTTTTTCTCATCTGCATTAAGTCTAGGAGATTCAAGTAAGATTTTTAGATCCTTTTCATTTTTTACTGTATCATTTACAAATTCAAATTCTTCATACATTTCTTTAACTATGTTTTCTTCTTTAGCTAATTGAAAAAAAGCTGAACCATATCTCTTACCTACTAACTCTGCCATTTTTCATCCCTCATCTCTTCAATAAATTCACTGATGAGCTTTTCATGGTTATCTTTATCAAGTTCTTTATCAACAAATTTACTTGCAGCTAAAAGAGTCATATCCACTGCTTCTTTCTTATATTCATCAAGAGCTTTAGTTTTACTTCTTTCGATTTCTTTATTAGCCCTTTCCATAAGTCTATCTGCTTCTTTTTCAGCATCATTTAATATTTTCTCTTTCTGATCAGCTGCCTTTTGTCTAGCTTCTTTTATAATTTGTTCTCCTTCTTCCTTTACACTAGCAAGTTTCTCTTCATACTTAGCCTTCAGTTCTTTAGCTTCCTTATTATTCTTTTCAGCTTCATCTATATCATTCTTTATATCTTCTCTACGATTTTTCATATACTCAGTGACTGGCTTGAAAAGAAAGCGTCTAAGTAGAAAGTATAAAACTATTGTATTTATCATCTGAAAGACTAAATTCCAATCTATTCCAACCAAAG
>VEND01000044.1 GCA_009711765.1 Bacillota bacterium
TTAATATTAAAGCAGCTAACTAAAGTTAGCTGCTTTTATTTGTATATTTTTAATAATTGTTATATAATTTAAATGTTGAATATAGATTTAAGGAGTTAAAAAATGAAAATTGCTATGGAGATAATCATATAGAACTTAATACTTTGGGAATTCTTTTTTAAAACTTGGTCATACCAGGTTATTTTTCCTATGTTTATTTTGAGCCTATTAAATACCCATAGCTATCTATAATTAAATTTCTTTAAAGAAGTATGTCTATATTTAACAAATAAGAAAATTTAAGGTTGCAGATGGACTTTGGTTCATTTGCAGCCTTTTTTATATTAAGAGGTGATTAAATTGACTACAAAAATACCAGCTAATCTGGTTTATTATATTTATACAGGAGCTACAGCTTTACTTTTTTCATTAATGTTTACAGTGAGTGGAATATATAGGATAGAACTAGCTAATTTAACAGCTTTACAACTGGTTTTAGTAGGAACAGTTTTAGAAGGGTCATGTTTTTTATTTGAAATTCCTACAGGGGTAGTAGCAGATGTTTATAGTAGAAAAAGATCTATTTTAATAGGTTTAATTATTATAGGTGGAGCTTTCATACTAGAAGGAAGCTTTAGATTTTTTGAAACTATAATTTTAGCTCAATTTCTATGGGGATTTGGATATACTTTTCTAAGTGGTGCTGATGATGCTTGGATAGCTGATGAGATTAAGGGTAAAAATTTAAATGAAATATATTTAAAAGGTGCTCAAATAGCTCAGTTTTGTTCTTTCATAGGTATATTACTTAGTGCTATGCTTGGATATTTTTATATAAATTTACCAATGATTATTAGTGGAATACTTTTTATTTTCCTTTCTATGTTTTTAAAAATATTTATGCCTGAGAGAGGTTTTAAACCTAAAAAAAGAAAGGGGAATTCCTATCAAAATATGATTGAAACATTTAAAGAAGGATTAAGTTTTATAAGTGAAAGTAAAATTTTAATAGTAATACTTTTTATTTCACTAATATATGGTTTATATAGTGAAGGATTTGATAGGCTTTGGGAAGCTCATTTTTTAAGGGATTTATCCTTTCCATTAATTTTAAATTTCAAACCAGTTATTTGGTTTGGTATAATTAATTCAGCTGCGATGATACTAAGTATAATAGCAGTACAAATTATTAAAATAAGGCTAGCTAAAACAGGGAATATTGAAAAGGTTTATTTATTAGTTATAATTAATTTACTAACTGTAGTTGGAATTATTTCCTTCGGAATGTCAGGGAATTTTAAATTTGCATTAATGACTTATTTAGTAAGTTATATACTAAGAACTACTAATCAACCAATATTTAGAGCCTGGATAAATCAGAATTTAAAATCTAGTATAAGGGCGACAGTTTTATCAACTGTGGGACAAATAGATGCATTAGGACAAATAGCAGGCGGACCAATTATTGGAATTATTGCAAGTAGATATTCTATTTCTATAGCAATTATATTTGCGGGTATGGTTTTATCTCCGGTTGTGATTTTATATTTAATAGCGGTTAAATCGGAAAAAATAAAAGAAACCATATAGTTTTAAAAATATTTTAAAATAATTTCTAAAGTATAGGATTCTATTTTTAAAAGCAGTTGATAGTTATCAACTGCTTTTAATTTATTACCATCTTTCATAGTGGATTTTAGATTTATCATACCTATTTGTAGGTTCTTTTTCTTCATTTTTATATCCTAAAGAAATTATTGAAAAAGGTATTATGTAATTAGGTAAATTAAACATAGCCTTTATGCTTTTAACTCTATCTTCTGTGGGATATACTCCAAGCCATACTGCTCCTAGGTTTTTATGTTCTGCTTCTATAAGGATATTTTCTGTTGCTGCTGAAACATCTTGTGCCCAATATCCTTCAAACTTTTGTTTATTAAGGTTTCCGCAAACGATTATTGCAGTATCTGCTTCTTTTAACATAGATGCGTAGGGATGAATTTTAGTTAAATCTTTTAAAGTATTTTTATTTTTAATTACAATAAATTCCCAAGGTTGCTCATTCCCTGCTGAAGGTGCAGCCATAGCTGCTTTTAATAAATCACCTATAACCAATGTATCGATTTTTTCATCTGTATATTTTCTAATACTTCTTCTGTTTAAAATCTCTTTCATATCAGGACTCCTTTCTATTAAGACTTTATTTTTATTATACCCGAGTCTTATACTCTATAACGATAAAAGGTAATCTTGACAATACAGATAAATAAAATACAATAACATTAAAAGGATGTGATTAAGTGAGTAGTTTATTTGATAATATCTTTATTAATGGAATGGAGTTAAAAAATAGGTTCATACGTTCAGCAACATGGGAAAGATTAGCAGATGATAAGGGTTATATGACAGAGGAATTAATGGATGTTTATAAGGAATTATCAAAGGGAAATGTAGGTTTAATAATAACTGGTTATGCTTTTGTTTTAGAAAGTGAAAAACCTAATCCTGGTATGATGGGTATCTATGAAGATGATTTTATAGATGAGTATAAAGCTCTTACGGAAGCTGTACATGAAAATGGTAGTAAAATAGTACTACAAATAGCATATGGCGGTTCTCAAACAAATTATAAGCCTGATGAGAGAGTAATTTGGGGACCATCTAAAGTAGCTCAAAAAAAGACAAAGGTTATGCCAAAAAAAATGACTGAAAAGGATATTAATACATTAATAAAAGCCTTTAAAGATGCAGCTTCAAGGGCAAAGAAGGCTGGATTTGATGGAGTTCAGATCCATGGTGCCCATGGTTATTTATTAAGTCAGTTTTTAAATCCATACCATAATAGAAGAAAAGATAAATATGGAGGTAGTATTGAAAATAGAGCAAGAATTATATTTCAAATTTATAAAGAAATAAGAAAAGAAGTAGGTAAAGATTATCCAGTTTTAATAAAGCTTAATTGTTGTGATTTTTTTGATGAAGGAATGACATTAGAAGAAAGCAAATATGTATCTAAAAAATTATCAGAACTAGGAATCGATGCAATTGAGATAAGTGGAGGTATTGCTGGAGCTGTTCATGGTCCAAAAACAGTTAATTTAAAAGAGGATGAAGAAAGTTTTTATAAAGACTATGCAAAGGAAATTGCAAAAGATATTAATACAAATGTTATTTTAGTAGGTGGTAATAGATCATTAGATAAAATGGATGAGATATTAAATAATACAGCTATTAAATATTTTTCTCTATCAAGACCATTATTAAGGGAACCAAATTTAATCAAAAGATGGGAAAAGGGAGATACTAAAAAAGCAAAATGTATATCCTGTAGTAAATGTTTTGATGATAATGGTAATTATTGTGTGTTTAAAAGGTAAGAGGTGATTTATATAAGGTGGCTAGATAAAAGATATCATTCTTTAAATTATGAACTAAGAAAAGAATTTAATCAAAAGGTTATTAAACTTTCTTTAAGTGGTGGATTTACATGTCCTAATAGGGATGGAACCATTGGAAATAAAGGATGTTTATTCTGTAGTGAAAAAGGTTCTGGTGAGTTTGCAGCCTCAAAAGAATTAAGTATAAAAGAACAAATTAACGAGCAAAAGAATTTTTTATCAAAGAAATGGCAAACTGGAAAGTATATAGCTTATTTTCAAAGTTATAGTAATACTTATTCAACGGTTAAAGACTTAAAATATAAATTTAATGAGGCGATAGATTCTAAAGGAGTCGTTGGTCTTGCGGTAGCAACAAGACCTGATTGCTTGAATGAAGATATATTAGATTTATTAAGTGACTTAAATAAAAGGACCTATCTATGGATAGAGCTAGGCTTACAAACAATCCATGAAAAGACAGCAAAACTTATAAGAAGAGGATATGATTTAACTTACTTTTCAGATGCATTAAAAAAACTTAATGATAGAAATATAAAAGTAGTTACACATCTTATCATGGGCCTTCCGACAGAGACTAAAAATGATATGTTAGAATCTGTTAAATATATTAGTAAATTAAACCTATATGGTGTTAAGTTTCATTTAATGCATATATTAAAGGATACTGATCTTTATAAGTATTATAATGATAATCCATTTAAATTATTTACAAAAGAAGAATACATATCACTGATTGCAGATTCCATAGAACTTTTGCCACCTGAGATAGTTATACATAGATTAACAGGTGATGGAGCAAAGGAAAAGCTTATTGCCCCTAGATGGAGTTTAAATAAATTATCAGTATTAACAGGAATTGATAAAGAACTTAAAATAAGGGATACTTATCAAGGGTTTAGATATGAAAAATCCTTTTAAAGGAGTGTTATATGATTGTTATTAAATGTAGTAAATGTAAAAATAAAATATTTAAATATAAAAAGATAGGAAAGGGAAAAGTTTTAAAATGCTTTAAGGATAGAATAACTAGAAACTATGATTGTGTTGTAGATAATGATTTTTTAAAGTGTACATGTGGTAATATTATAGGTTCAGATGAAGGTAATTATTACAAAATGAATAAAGATAATTTCACTTATACTGGAAGAAAAATTAAAAGATGATTATAAAGGATGGTAAGTTTCTATAAACTTACCGTCTTTTTTTTACATAAAAATTCACAAGTATAAATATTTATCCTTGCAAATAATTATTAAATGTCATATAATATAAATAATCAAAAAGATTTTATTGATTTAAAGCAGTAAAGTGTTGGACAAGCATATAGAAAGAGGGTGATTAAGTATGTTAAAGATACCTCAGTTAGAAATAGGAGGAACTTACACAAGAGAAAAGAAAGTTAAAAAAGAAGATACTGCTATTAAATATGGTAGAGGTCAACTAGATAACTTACTTGCAACCCAGAATTTGATAGCTTTAATGGTAGAAGCTTCTAAGGAACTTTTAGATGATAAACTTCCAAATGGATTTATAACAGTAGGAAAGAAAATACAGTTTAATCATTTAGA
>VEND01000143.1 GCA_009711765.1 Bacillota bacterium
ATTAAGGTTCTGTCAAAGGACCTAAAAAGTATACTACCTGGATTTTGACAGGTTCTTATAATACTTATATAATTTTAAATCTTCCCAAAGCTCCCTGGGGATTCTATGCCCTTTTTTACGCTTAAACTTAAATAAAATTTGACTTTAGAGTACCAATTTTGCTAATCTTAAAATAAATACAATTTTAAAAATTATTTTTTGGTGTTTATTTACCATTTATTGGATGTTTTCATTCTTTATTTAACGGAATCTCTTTGATCATTGTTAAACTTTTCTGAAGTCATAATCATTCTTGAATAACCTTCAGCTCTAAAGTATCTAATAAATTCTACATTTGTCTAGTTAATAGTAAAAAATTTCAATCAAATATAAGTAACCAGCAAAAAAGACCCAAAACTACTACTCCGAAATGAGGTCATAATGTCTTATAACGGTGTGAGGCTTCCCGTCGTCCTATACGCTCTATAATAGGATGATGGGAGGCCTGTGTTAGATGATGCAGTGTTTCTTATTCAATCTATAATACATTTGAAATTAGTTACGAATACAATATAACAAATCTAAATATAAAACCTTATTTTTTGACTATGCCTGATACTACTTGAACTATCACAATTGTATAATCCCATATTTTTTTGTCTTTCTCTATAAACTCTAACCTTTTTGAAAAACGATGTTCTATTAACTCCTTTAGTTCTCTTTCTTCTTCATTAGTAATTTTATTAGGATTTAATCCTAACCTCATTTCAAGTCTTTCTAGTGATTGTTTCTTTTCTATTTCAATTAATTTAATTTTCTCTACACTACTATTTCTTGCATCATCTATTGCTAATGGAATTGTAAAAGCATCAACTTTTACTTTATCAAAGCCTAATTCATCAAATAAACTCGGTAATTCATGCTCTTCTGGCCAATACTCTCCGACTTTATATTCTTTATCAATATCTTCTAATCCTTGGCTCAATTTTTCCCATAATTCAATTTCGCGTTTTGTTGCTTGAGGCACATAATATGGTTTTGATTTAATATACTTATCTGGTCTGCAATACATAACAGAAACTACACCTTCACTTTTACATATTCTTTTTTGCTCAAGTAAAAATTCTCGATTTGGTATATGCTCTATAACAGTATGAGAAATACAAGCGTCAACTGAATCACTTGATAATGGAATTAACAGTGCATCACCTTCTAGATATCTTAAGTTTTTTATATCTAACTTTTCTGCTTTTTCTTTAGCATATGTGATAAAATTTATATCTCTATCTATTCCAATAACTTTTGTATCTTTTCCTAACCATGTTGCAAGTTTTCTTGTTATAGCTCCTGGCCCACATCCAATATCTACAATACTCATCCCAGGCTTTAATCCTAGAGCTTCAATAAATAAATCTTTTCTATCATCTCTAAATCTTATTTCCCTACTTAAATCTAATGTTAAAATACCTTGTATTTTTTTTGACCAAATCTCATTAGACATAGTTACCCTCCAATTTTAAAACAAAATATCCTATATTTTTAACTAATATTTATAAATTTTTTCTTAATAATTTTTTCAACACTGTTTCATCTAACGTTCTTGCAGTTCACGGTAACCTACGTGGTTTGTGTAGGATGCCGTAAACTGTATGTTAGATGCTGTTCCTGTAGTATTCTTAAAGTGCTTTCTTATACCTCATCCTCAGTTATAGTATAAAAAAATTCACCCTCTAAATACCTATCTAATTTCAAGAAAGTTTTTCCTAAATCATTCAATTTAAGTTCCAACCTGTAGTGTTCTACTTCGCCAGAAGAATTTGAATATGGTCTAATATCTTCTTGAGATTTCTTCCATTCATCCCACCATTCTTCAACAAATATGTATTCGTCAGTTTCACTATCGTATGGGCACTCCTCAATCATAAATTGTTGTTCATCATAGTACTCATAATGCTCTTCATCAATTGTAATATCTGCCCACGGAAAAACTTTATTAAAAACATCTGTATAACTCTGAAATGGAAAAAATACCATCGGCCAATCTAAAGCAACTTTTTCTTCCATTGTGCAATTATTAATTATTTTAAGAGTCATAGATCCCTTTCCTGAAGTTTTATTAACCCATTCATCAGACTCTAAAACAACACTATCACCATTTTCTATTGCTTGCATCCAGGTCTTAGCAATAACTAAAGAGTTAAATCTTCTTTGGTATTCTGTTAAATTATCTGCTATTCTTTCTAAAAGATGCTTATTTTTCTTATTCAACACCTTATTCATAGGAATTTTCATTTTCCATGATTTCTCAGATATAACCTCTACATTTTCCTCGGTTACGTGTTCCCAGAAACATACTTCATTATTAGTATCACACAACACTACTAAAACAGGAAGTGAATGCTTTTTCCAGTATTTCAAATGACGCATATCACCACGAAATACAATATTTCCATCATTAGCTTCGTTAAAATAACTTGGTCCAGATTTTATCTGTAGTGCTATTAATTTTCCAGTAGCTTCATTTCCACTATGGATTTCAATATGAGCATCAATTCCATAATCTTCTACTGGTTGTTCTCGAAATATCCATCCAAGCTCTTTACTTACTTTTAAATTTGTAATAGCTACACCTGCTCTTCCATTGTTATTATACAATTGTAATCCCCCTTCTATATTCTTTTGTATCTTTTGATTTTCATTTTTTCTTAAAGTTGATGTACATCTAGATATAATGGCATCTAACGTTTTTCGTGTTGTCGATGTCCTAATTTGCTAAATAGGATATCGACAATACGGTGTTATACGAAGTTTGCCCTCTCGTTAAAGAAATTCTATGTAATAAATTAATCTTATAAAAATTAATACTGAACACTTTCCTTAACATACTCAATGTGTTTTTCATAAATTCATATATATGATTGACTAAATCTTTCTGTGATTCTTTCTTTTCTTCCACTGTCAACTCTGCAATATATTTACCTGTTGCCAGATCTAATTGAATCGAATTTAATGGTTCACTGGTTGCCCATGCTTTGCACTTTTCAGATGTAAATATTGTTTCTCTCTCAAATATAGTAGTATATATTTTATTATTCGATAGTACAAAGGTTAAAGCATTTTTCCATCTTCCTTTGCTCCTTCCTCCATACTTTTTAAGTTCTGCGATATAGTACTCAAGCATTTCTTCATCTGTAGCTTCTTTTCTATTTTTGTTTATCCTCTTGACAAATGCTCCTGGTTGCTTATACTCAGGAAACTCATCTATGTATAAACCTGCATCAATAGAAAAAGTTGGAATTTGGGCAAGATCATAATATCCAAGTGCTTTCTTTTTAGAATTTTCTATTGGACTATTACCATCCTCTTCTATACTTGATTCAATATTTAATTCTCTAAGACTCACTAAATTTATAGGTAACCCTTGTAGTATTCCTTGAAGATATTCTAATCTAGTTTTATTTCTTGTACCAAATAGTATTTTTTTCAATTTTCATTCCTCCAATATGACCCTATAATCTATTTCTATTAAAAACAAAGGATGAATTTTGTATAACGTCCCTGTGTTTGCGACATTCCTGAACTGGATGGCCCACATAGGAATACCGCCTTAGTAGTGCTTGCACCCAGTGAAGGAATGTGGTGCGATAGCTTGCCCCTAAAAACTTTCTCCTGCACCCTTGCACTAAACACATTGTTAGGTGATTGTAACCTCCAGAAATTCAATGATAGACTCTAGATAACCCTCAAAATTAGCATCTCTTATTGTGTGTCCACATCTTTCAAATTCAATATATTTAACTTTCTTTTTATCCTTCGTAATATCAATAGCTTGATTTAAACTCAATACATTAGAATATTGTCCTCTCATTAACAGGACTTCGCATTTAATATTATTCCAGTCTTCTTGCCAATTACCATTCAGATTAATTTGAGATTTTACTAATCCCTTAGCATCAAATAGAAATCTCCACCCAGTCTCATGTTGTTCTAAGCTTTCCAAGAAATATAAACAATTATTGATTCCTTGATTAGATAAAAAATTAAAGCAATGTCTTACTGTCTCAAATTTTTCTGGCCAATTCGATATGAAACTTAGATCATCATCTATTCTAACTCCAATATCCTCTATTACTAATGCTCTCACTTTTTCAGGATGCTTTGCTGCAAACTTATACGCATTAACAGCACCTAATGAATGTCCAATAATAATCGCATTTTTAATTTCCAACACCTCATATAACAATTCGATATCATTAATATACTCAGCTCTTGTGTATTCAATTCCCCAATCACTAAAGCCATGGCCTTGCTGATCTAGTGATATTACTCTGTATGAATCCTTTAATTCATCTGCTAATTGTGCGAACATATTTGCACACCCAAAATGACCATGAAGTGTTATTATAGTACAGCCAGCTCCACCAAAATCTATATATGATAATTTTCTATTGTTGTTATTATAATACTTTCTTCTCATACTACTCCTCCATTGCAAATGTTATGTCACCTAACGTTCTTACAGTTTCCGGTGTCCTATATGACTTTTGTAGGACATCGGAAACTGTATGTTATCTGAAGTTACTAAGTAATATCACTGTTAAAATTCTCTATCTTACTTATAAACTAGTTAAGCG
>VEND01000155.1 GCA_009711765.1 Bacillota bacterium
CAGTTATTGTTTCTACATTTCCCCTTTCATCATTTGTCATTTCGATAGTATTTCCTAGCTGATTTGTAACATTTTTTATATAGTTTCCATTGTTATCATAACCATATTCTGTTTTTAGATTCCCTTCGTTAAATCTTACTGAATCAAAATAGATTGTACCATTTGTAGCGCCTTTTGTTCCCACAGATACAGTTAACTTAGCTGCATTCTCATTTAAAGCTTTTGCTTCCTCTTCTGATATTGTTAAAACTACCCTTCTCCAATCTGTAGTATCTTTTATAGGTTTTTCTATAGCTTTTTCTCCTAAGTCATTTCCCTGGGAATCTAATATATTAAATTTCAATATAGCTCCACTACCTGATACATTATCTGTTTTTATTACTGCACTGGCAGTATAGGTTTTATTATCCTTTATAGGTTCTTCATTATAAGTGGTTATTACAGATTCATCACTTACATCTGAAATCTCTATCATATGATTTCCATTGTATGCTTTTTCTTCGTATGACGATTCTTTATATATTATTTTACTTTCATTTCCTTCAGCATCCTTTGGCCAACCATCGGGCTAATCACTTGAATCTCTATCGTATTCAAAACTACTATTTTGGGCTATATTATATGAACTCATCAATGCATTAGAACCAGCATGTAAGCTTATACTAAAATCATCAAAATATGCTTTAGCATTTGGTTGATTTTCTAATTTACCATAGATTGTAACCGAATCAAAGTCAAGTTCAGCTACTGCTAATCCATCGGTATACTCCCATCCATGGTCTGATTTTGTTATATTCGCTCCAAACCAATCTTCTCCATCTGCTTCATCTTTGTAGTCAACTTTTAGTAATACTTGGTAATATCCTCCACTTACTGAAACATCTTTAGATTTAGACCATCCTGAAAATTTAAGTGAAGTTCCTGCTTTACCTTCTATATTTAATACTTGTCCAAAATGTTTATCGGTTGTATCTCCATTTATCACTACAGATTTTTCACCAGTATGTGCTTCATCTGTAGTAATACCATCTTCATCATTAATAGCGATAGCATCCCAGTTATCAGGTGTTATTGTTTTTGAATCGTTATCTATTTCCATACTTTCATTTACCACAAGATTATGATTATTAATTGTGGAACCTTGTTCAAACTGTAGGTTGTCAAACCAAGCCGTACCTTCATCATCAAGTGATAACACAACTTTTGCGTATTTCACATCAGTATCAGGACTATTTATCCTAGCACCCTTTCTTATCCAATCTTGATTTCCCTTTGTTGATGCTAAATCATTAGCCGTCTCACCTGATATTAATTCTTTAGAACTATTATACCATTGAACATCTACAGTGGCATTAGCATTTGTTGATGCACTGCTATTTTTTACATACCAACTTACATTATATTTAGTTTCTGGATATACTTTAATGAAATCGCTTAAAACTATAGCTTGCTCGCTATATAAGCTACCAGTTGATTCAAGTTTTAATGACTTATTTCCATTTACTTTTACTAAAGTATCAGAGCTAATTAAACCTCCACTACTATCTGCTTTTTCCCAAGTATAGGGTACTCCAGCACTCCATATTTCAAAGCCACCATTTCCTACAGGATTATCCCCTATTCCAATAGGATTTGTTATGGATGTAATATTACCATCATCGTCATATTCAGGTACATTAACTGAAAATAGCGGATTTGATGTCCCTAATAAATTTCTTGTTTCAGGCTCATAATTATTTGTTAAAGGTCTTCCTGATGGATCCGTTACCTGTTCAACATTTTGATTTTCATCATATGCAAAAGTAATATTTTCTTCCTTTGCATTTTGTATAGTACTAGGATTATTATTGTTATCATAGTTAATAGTAGTCTTATTCTCTTTTGGGTCAACTGTTTCTACTAAGTTTTGATTTTCATCCCATTCAAATATTGTAGTAAGCTTTTCACCATTTAAATCTTTAATTGCTTTTATAACATTCCCCATTTTATTAGTCTTATAAAATGTTACATTCCCCTTGGGATTTGTAACTGTAGTGTTTATATCATCTCCATTTACATCTTCCTCATATTCGTAAGTTGTCGTTAAAGTCTCTTCAGCGCTTTGTATTGTAAGTTTTTTCTCTATTCTTTGAACCCTTAAACCTAGTTCTGTTGTATAGGAATAGTATATACTTGTGGTATTATTAGCTTTATCTGTTATAGTATAAATATTATTATATCCATCATAACCATAAGTTACTTTATCTAAAACTTCGGAAGCATCTTTCTTTTCAACAGATTCTAGATATTCTCCATTATAATTATATACTATAGTAGGTATTTCATTTCCAGTAATGCTTGTTAGTTTCCCACTTGTATAGTTAAAATAAACTGTTCTTTCTGTTGAATCTGTAATCCTATCAATGTTTCCATCCACATTATAATATATATCAGTTTCATTTTTATTAGTATCTTTGATTCTATCTAATCTTCCATCTAAAGTGAAAAAGTATTTAACACCTGATTTTTCTTCTAAATAAAATATATTGTTTTGTGTATCTTTTTTTAGTGTTAATTTAACGCCAACAGGAGATTTATAATTCCCACTTGCATCTTCTTTTACAAAGTATTTCTTAGTTCCATCTCCATCTGTAAATAATACTACATTCTCATCCGATGCGAAATCAAGCTTCATCCCTACATTTAATCTCCATCTATCTCCTAATATACTTGTTTCTAATCCTCTTGAATTATATGTTCTAGATATAGATATAGGTATACCTTTACCTGGGAGTGTTACATCAGTTGTTGAATAGTTAAGGTTACCATTATAAACATTTACATTACCATCAAATCCATAAAATGCTTCTGAACCCAATGGATCTACTTCATATTCTATAGTTAATTTAGGGTTATATTGACCAGATGCATCTCCTGAAAAGAAACTTATTTTGTCACTCCATTCATCTGTAGCTTTTAAAGCGACACCATAGTTTTCTTTTTCTCCCTTATACCATTTCTTAACTAACGATTCTATATCAAACTCCCATACTGTATTAGGTGTAGATGTATACCCTGATACTAAAGGATTAGCATCATCAAAACTAGGTTGGTTATTCCAAGTTGTGGTGCTTGAATCCCAAGACTCTGTTATTTCACAAACATCAATAGTTGTAGTACCACTGCTTCCTAGATACATATGGGTAGATAAATATGCATTCTTTATTTTTGCTCCTGGTGCTAAACTTGGTAGATATTTAAATCTTATAAAAGATCTTATTTTATCGTAATTTTCAAGATATCCTACATGCAAATAATTACTTAAATAGAAGTTACTATCAGCTTTAGTACTATGACTTGCAACATAGGTATCGGCTGAATTTACATCAGTATTTGTTTCTATAGTTGGATCTATTATTACTGGATATTTAGCATTTTTAAGCCATTTATCATTAACTGTTAACACTAATTTTTCTTTTCCCTGTTCATTAAGAATATCTAATTGGGCATCATATGTTATATTTTCATTTGCATCAAGTGCAAAGGACTTTTGAAAATAAAATACTTTCTCTTTTGTTTTTTTATCTAAAGCCCATAATATTCCTTCGTCATCCTTTTCAAAAATTAGCCCTTTAGATTTAAAATTAAATATAAATGTATTTGTATCTGGATAGCTATGAAGTATAATTTCTTCCTTTAATTTAGTATTATCTATAAAATATTTCAAATCCATGTCTGGTTTAAAATTTTTATACTCTATGGAACTTTTATCAACTTTCCCTGAATTATTAAATTTATCTTTTGGAGCAAATTCTAACCAATGATCTTCATCAATACTAAAACGAACTAGTTTATCAGATTGATTATTAAGTGCAAATCTTACTTTAAAGTTATTATCTTTATTTTCATAATTGTATCCTTCTTTATCAATTTCAACTAAAGTGTTATCTATTCTTTTTAATTGACCACGGTTGTCTTTAAAGTAAATCGGTTTTTTGAAAATTTCTGTAGTGAAAGTTCCATCCGGATTTATATATTCCTTAGAATATTTTGTCCTTCATTTTTTTTAGTTCCACTGGTTTATCTTTAACTTTAGGTAAAACATTTTTAGGTTTTATTCTTTTGTTTTTATCAATTTTTTTCATATTTAAACCTAATGAATTATTAGGTGGTGTAGCAAAAGCTCCTGATGATAATGACATAAATATAAGAACAAAAATTAGTGTACATGATATTATAGTTTTAATTCTTTTGTTTATCAGTCCATTCAAATAAATTTCCTCCTTAAGTTAATATACTATTTAATTGTTATTTATAGTTTATTCCCCCTCTCTTCTTGTTTGGTTTACATAATATTATCAATCTAGTTATTATGTTATCAATAAAATCTCTTATTCCCAATGATTAATTAATGGTATTGTTGGTTAACATAACCTTATGACGTATAAGTTTTCTAT
>VEND01000013.1 GCA_009711765.1 Bacillota bacterium
AATGTATGTTAGCACCTAATCCTTCAGGTTCAGCTATAAGTTGTCCTTTTTTTACTTCTTCACCTTTGCTTACTATTGGTTTACAAGGTCCACCTACATGCTGTTTTAGCATTATTGTTACTTTCACGTTCTCACCTCCTGATACAAAAGTATATATTTGGGTAAAATATAGTTTGTAAATTATTTCACACATATATAGTTGCAATAGACGTGCCAAAAAAATTAAAAGAGGCAAAAAAAATATTAATTTAAGCTTAGTATTCCCACAAATTCAACTATTATAGATTATTTAAATGATTTTTATAATAACTATAATTAAAATTTATAGCTAGTCAAATTCTAAACATTTTTCCCTTTTGTCGAAAATTCGACACAATACTACAATTGATTATTTTTCTACAATTGTGTTATATACTAAGGTTTGTAGGAATATAAAAAAAGTGTCAGGAATTTGACGTATGTCAAATTCCTGACACTTTTACTTTATATCATAAGTTCTCATCTTATAATATAAAGTAGCCCTAGGTATTTTTAATAACTTAGAAGCTTTTGATTTATTTCCATTAGTCTTTTCTAAAGCGTGTTTTATCTTTTCAATTTCTACTCTCTTTATTGCTTCATTTAAGTCTAAAGTCTCTTCGGTAACATTTTCTTTAACTTTATCTTTAACATCATTAATAATGTATTTAGGAAGTAACCCCTTTGTAATAATCCCATCATAGGCCATTACAATAAGTTGCTCTATGGTATTTTTTAATTCACGTATGTTTCCTTCCCATTTATACTTTAGTAATATCTCCATTACTTCTTCATCTATTTTAGGGACATTTTTATTATTTCTTTTTGCTAATTCTTTAAGGAAACTATTAATAAGTAAAACAATATCCCTTCCTCTATCTCTTAATGGGGGAAGATCTATATTTATTACATCAAGTCTATAATATAAATCCCTTCTAAAGGTACCCTCTTCTACCATTTTCTTTAAATCCTTATTCGTAGCAGATATAACTCTAAAATCAACATCTATACGATTTTCTCCCCCCACTCTTTTAATCTTTTTCTCCTGTAATACCCTTAATAATTTAGCTTGCATAAACATAGGAAGATCACCGATTTCATCTAAAAAAATTGTACCGTTGTGACTAAGTTCAAAATAACCTATTTTCCCTTTACTACTTGCTCCTGTAAACGCTCCTTTTTCATATCCAAAAAATTCACTTTCAAAAAGCTCATGGGGTATAGCGCTACAATTGACTGGTACAAAAACACCCTTTTCTCCACTATAACCATGTATAGCTTTAGCAAAAACCTCTTTTCCTGTACCACTTTCTCCAGTTATTAAAATAGTAGCTTTAGTTTCTGCTACTTGTTTTGCTTGTTTTATCTTTTCTACCATTACTTTACTACTGCCTATTACTTTACCAAAATTATAATCTGACAGTTTTTTTACCTGAGTTTCTAGATATTTAACTGTATCATTAGCTCTTTGTAAATCGCTTGATAATTTTTTTATCTCAGTAATATCCTTATCTGTACTAACTACCCCTATAAACTTTCCATCTTCTCTATATATAGGAAATGAACTTATAATAACATATTCACCTTCTTTTGGTGAATGATACTTATTTCTTATAGGTTTTTTATTTTTTAAAACTTCTAAATTAATAGCATTTGGAAAAAAGTCCTTTAATTTATTCCCTATTATTTTTTTAGATTTTAGGTTGTACAGTTTCTCTGCGTTTTTATTCCATATTAAAACTTTTCCCTCTGCATCTATACCACAAACCGCTTCATGTATATTATCTATAACATGGTTTAACTTAACAGCAATTTCTTCTAAATTCATATAATAATATTTTCTTATTTCTTCTTGTCTTATAACCCCTTTTATAAATTGCTTTTCAATAACAGGCAATCTTCCTATTTTATTCTTAAGCATAATATCTCTACATTCTATTAAAGTAGTAGATTCTTTAACAGTAACTAACTTACAATCAATAAAATCTCTTATTGGTTTATCTAAGCTATTGTTACTATTAATAATATTTGATATATCAGAAAGTGTTAATAACCCTTGTATTTTTTCCTTCCTATTTACAATAAATATCTCTTTGCTATTTTTCTTAAGCATCATTTTTAAAGCATCATCTATTAATGTATCCATATAAATAATTATAAAATCTTTGCTCATAACGTCTTTAACTAAATGCTTATCTGGCATAAAAAACATAATTAGTCTCCTTATCCTCTTTTAAAATTTATATTATCCAGTTAAAAAACCACTAGTTTTAAAATACTCGATAATTATATTATTACTATAAAAATAATATCCAATATTCGAATCGAATATAGATTTTGCTATTAAACCTTCTGAATACATCGTAACCACTGGAGTTATTAATGCAAATAGTAAAAATATGATTAAAATACCTTTAATTAAACCAAAACCAAAACCTAACATTCTATTAAATTGTTTGATTATTGGTAAATGGGCTAATAAATCTAAAAGTCCTATTAAAATTTGTAGTATTCCCCAAGCTATAAAAAAAGCTAAAATAAAACTAATAATATTTATTAAAATATCAGTTAATGAGCCTACAAAAAAATTATTTAAAGAACTTACTGTTTCAGTTGAAGTATCTCTAAACTGTTCACTATTAATCATTAATTCCTTTATAGGTTTTGGTAATTTAAATATATCAAAGAAAGAATCAGCCTTTGAATTACCCATGCCTTCCATTAGACCATATACTCTATTATTTACAAAGTCTAATATTTTAGTATATATAGATGGTGTTTCTTTAATATAATTTGCTATTACTTCATAATAATTCTTTGCTATAAAAAATGAAAGAAGCAGCCCTAAAAGATTAAAAACTGAAACAATGAACCCTTTAGTTAACCCCGAGATACTATTAATTAATAAAATAATTAATATGATAATATCTACTATATTCATATAATCACCACCTAATTTTCATCTACAAGTTTATATACTAACAAATTATAATTTGTATATATTATTAAAGATTCATCCTTTATGGCAAAATCCATAATATTGTCTTTTTTATATTGAAAAAATTCTTTTCCCTTGTTAGTAAAGCCTATAATTTTTTTATTGTTTTTAAGATAAATTTTTTCCTTGTTAACTATTATTTTATCATACTTTTTATTTAGCTGTTTATTTAATATAACTTTACCTTTATTATCTATAATTTCTAACCGATTCTTTCCTTCATTAGATAATAAAAGATAATAGTAATTATTATAATAATCTATATCAACTACAATTGATTTTAAATCCTTCTCCCAAAATACTTTTCCATTTTGTAATGATAATATTTTTTTATCTGTTGTTGCAATAATTTTTTTATCTTCAAATACTAAATGCTCTATTATCTCATCTTTTAGACTATAACTATAAACTTTAGATCCATCTAACTTATAAGCTAATATCTCACTTACTATAGTATTATCTTCAACCCCTAAAGTAGTAACAATAAAACTCTTTTTATCCTTGTTCATATACGCTAAAAGGGGTTTTTTATCTATTACAACATTTGAAATAGTATTTCCAAACTCATCAATTACATCTATCTGTAATAAATCTTTTTTATTTTTAGTAAATACAAAAAGGTAGCCTTTATCTTCAATCATACTCATTATTCTTTTATTAGTATTAATCTTCCATAATAAATTTCCATCTATATCAAATGAGCTTATTTCACTATTATCACTAATATATATATTATTATTTAATTCAGATAAGTCCTTAACTTCTTTTGACCAATTTATTTTTCCATTTAGATGATAAGACTTTATAGTTTTATCATTTCTAAATAATAAATCATCACCAAATAATTTTATTTCTTTAATATTATTACTTACATCAATACTAGCAACTTCTTTAGCAGTTTTATCTTCATTTGTTATTAATTCATAAAGATTTTTAAAACTTCCTCCAAAAAATATTATTATTAGTACTATCAATAATAAAAAAAACATTAATGGCTTCTTTTGTTTTTTCCTAGTTTTTCGCAAAGTTACACCTCCTTAGTTTATATTTTCTTCTTTATAATATTAAAATCCTTCTAAAATACTTTAAAAGCATTCCTAGCTTTATTAATTAAAAAATATATAATTATAAAAACAATCATAAATAATCCTAGATAACCGAAAATAGGATAAAATATATTAACTAACTCTGAAAAGCCTATCTTAGCCATTGGTAAACTTACCATACAAAATAAAATCGAAACCAATAATTCATTTATTTTTAATGTGTTTTTTATTCTTTGTATAAAACCAAAACCATTTGCTATAGCTGTTGTAAACATAGCACAAAGAA
>VEND01000026.1 GCA_009711765.1 Bacillota bacterium
CTTCGCTAATTATTCTATAAGTATATTTTAGCCTTAGGATATCTCTTTGTAAAAGTGTAATAAGAAATAAAATAAAATAATATGCTTAGAACACTTTTAAATTATGGTTCTAAACATATTATACGAGGGGGAGTATAATGAATGAGCATGATAGGGTAAAGAAGCGATTAGAAAAAACCGCTATAGATCTATTTTTAACTAATTATAATAAAATAACTAAAAAAAATTATATACTTTTAAGACAACAAGAGATACCAGATGCTATTATAATTGATGATGAAGGTTTTAAATTAGGTTTAGAAATCACTCATTTATTTTATGACTCTACTGAGGCTAAGATGCTTCTAGGAAGGACTGAAAATATAGAGCATAAAATAGAAGATATAAATAAACTTATTGATAGATTAAATAGATTATTAAAGAAAAAAAGATTAATAGGTCCTTCTTATATAACTGAACATCCTTGTATCTTGTTAGTAAGAAATGCCTCGCCTATTTTTCATATTTCAGATTTTAAAGAGAATATTGATAAAATTAAAATACCTAAAGGGGTATTTAAAGAAATTTGGTTACTTACAAGGGATCCTATTCGCTTTAAATGGTCTTTAATAAAACTTAGATAAAAGGATTAAAAGGTATAGATTATTAAATAATGAAATAGGGAGGCTTTTTATGGATAAAGAGACTTTTTTGAAACAAAGTAAAATGTTAAAAAAACAAATAGTAGATATTTCAGATATTAAATTAAAGGGAAAAACCCTGATTTAGGTGGGGGAGGAGAAGGTATAATATTATAGTTAAAAAATAATAATACTGTGTCTATTGATTTAAGTTAATAAAGGAGTAGTAAATTTGAAAAAATTTACTTAAAATTTTAGGGAGTGTAAGGAATGACTAATTTAGAAAATGTAAAAAATATAATAAAAAGTTCATATCCCAAATTCAAAATAGAAAATATTATTTTAGGTCATAAAGGACAAAATAATAATATATTTATAATAAATAATGAGTACATATTTAGGTTTCCTAAGTTTAAAAATGGTATAGATAATATTTTTAGGGAAGATAAGCTTTTAGAAAGTATTAATAATTATATAAGTATAGATATACCTAAATATAAATTTAAATCCTTAGAAAATAAAAGGGTAGGAGAAGATTTCGTGGGCTATAAAAAAATAGGTGGTGAGCCCTTATATAAAAATATATTTAAAGAAATAGATAATATAAGTGTTTTAGCCAAAGACCTTTCTATATTTTTAAAAGAATTACATAGTGTCCCTATTAATAAATTACCTATAGAAATTGAAGTAGTTAATAATTATAAATATTGGCTCGATATGTATATGAAAATAAGAGAAAAATTATATGTATATATGAAGGAAGAGACTTGGAAAAAAATTGAGAAGCAATTCGATGAATTTTTTAAAGATAATAGTAATTTTCAATACAAACCCACTTTGGTACATGGAGATTTTGGACCAAGTAACATTTTATTTGATAAAGATAAAGAAAGAGTTATTGGTGTTATAGATTTTAGTGAAAGTAAAATACATGACCCAGCCATAGATATAGCATCATTAATAGGGCCCTTTGGATATGGAGAAGATTTCATATTAAAATTAAGAAAGTTATATCCACAAGTAGATTCATATATTAAAAGAGCTAAGTTTTATGCTAGTACTTTTCCTATACAGGAAGCTTTGTTTGGTTTAGAAAATAATGATGAAAAAGCTTTTAATAATGGGATGGTTATGATTAGTTAAAATCATTATATGATAAATGGGGAGTTGAATTAAAATTATCTGGCTTTAGAGAGAAATATATTTCTATAAAACTACTAGAAACTAATAATATAAATGCAAGGATTAAAAGTATCATGTTATCACTAGATTCAGATATTATAACTAATAAACTTACAGTAATCACTAAAAATAAAATATAGATACATCTTTTCATTTAAATCAACCCTTTTTAATTTTAATTAACTTTTCTTAGAATTTTTTTATTTCCTTTAATTCCATACTAACAGCTAATAATTAATTTTAAGTTAAGCATTTGTAAAAAATTAATGATATAAATAGGACTATTTGTGGAAAAATATATTTACTATAAAAGATAGGAGGTATATTATGCAAATAGTCCATGCCACCTTTAAAAGAAATGAGGGAAATAAAGCTGTTTCATTATTAGAGGAAATGGGAGTTGATATTGAAGATTATAAACTTATAGAATCAAAATCAGGGGATTTATTAATAATTAATCTTGTATATGGAGATATGGATGTTTTTTTAGATGGTCTTACAAGTAAATTTGATTTTGAAAACGATGATGAGAGAAGCTTAATTATATTTACACCGGATACAGTTATACCTAGAAATAAGGAGAAACTAACAAAGGCTTCTTTTAGAGCTACAAGGGAATCTTTAGTTACATTTGCAAACAGTAAATCTCAAGCAGATCTTGAATATATTATGCTTGTTATATTTTCTTCTGTAATAACAACTTTAGGACTTATATTAGATAATGTTGCTGTAATAGTGGGAGGTATGGTTATAGCTCCAGTTTTAGGACCAATAATAGCTATATCAATAGGGATAGTATTAGGTAAGTCTAAATTAATAAAACAAGGATTATTAGCTGAGGTTGTAGCTATCACTATAGCAGTGGGAACTGGGGCAATATTTGGGTTAATAATTCCTAATGTAGAATTAAATAATTCTTTACTTATAAGGATGAGACCAACTTTGGCAGATGTTTTAATAGCTCTTTCAGCAGGTGCAGCAGGAGCATATGTTTTAATTAAAGGTAACCTTAAATCTGGTTTAGTAGGTGTAATGGTAGCAGCTTCTTTACTTCCGGTTATGGCTACTATTGGATTAGGAGTTACTATGCCAGAATCAACAATGCTAGGTGGTTCTATTTTATTATTAGCAGGAAACTATTTAGCTTTAATTTTATCAACGATAGGTATATTTTATCTTGAGGGATTAAAACCACAGGTTTGGTATAAACATAAAGCAGATAAAATAGTTAAAAAAAGTTTATCTTTAATTGTTGTATCGGTTATAGTACTGAGTATTCCTTTAGGATCATTAACTCTATATCAGTTTTATTATGAAAAACCAGGAGAAATTATAACTAAAACTATTAATAGTAATCTGTTTGATATAAATTATAGAATAGAAAGAATAGAAGTAGATGAAAATAATATTGATATTACAATTTTTTCAGATACTTTATTAGCTGAAGAAAAGTTAAGAAATATTAAGAAGAATTTAAATGTAAAATTAACTAAAAAATACAATATTAACTTTAATATAGTAAAAGCTAAAAGATATTCCTATTAATAGTGTTTAGTATAGAAAAATTAGAGTATATTAATATAAAAGGGCAAATTAGAAGGGATGTTTTTATGCTTAATGATGAAATAAAAGTATATGAAATGCTAGATGAGTTAAATATTCCCTATAAGAAATACCATCACCCTCCTTATTCTTCTACTAAAGAGGCGAATAAATATATTGAAAAGATAAAGGGAGTCCATTGTAAAAATTTATTTTTGCGCAGTGGAAACGGAAATAATCATTATTTATTAATAACAGAAAGTACAAAGGAAGTTAATTTAAAAAAATTAGCAAAATATTTAAAGGAAAATAGGATAAAATTTGCTTCAGTGAAGGTACTTATGAAGTATTTAGGGATTGAATCTATAGCGATAACTCCTTTTAGACTTATGAATGATACAAAAAGTGAAGTAAAAGTTTTAATAGACACTGATTTGAGATATTTTGAAAATATTAATTTTCAACCAAATATTAGTACTTCTACAGTAACAATTTCATTTATGGATTTTGAAAGATATTTAGATTGGTGTGGGAATAAAGTTAAATATATAAAAATATAGTTTAATTTAGTAAGGCGAAAGCCTTACTTTTTTTGGTTGATAAATTGCCATATCTTAGTATAAATGGTAAAATACATATATTAGAGAAATTTTCAATAAAATGTTAAATGTTCTTAATAATTGAAACGTTTCAGGGATTTTAATCGTCTAAACTTATAGAGGTTTATATATACTTTAGATTCCGTTAAATAAAGAATGAAAGCATCCAATAAATGGTAAATAAACACCAAAAAATAATTTTTATAATTATATTTATTTTAAGATTAGCAAAATTGGTACTCTAAAGTCAAATTTTATTTAGGTTTAAGCGTAAAAAAGGGCATAGAATCCCCAGGGAGCTTTGGGAAGATTTAAAATTATATAAGTATTATAAGAACCTGTCAAAATCCAGGTAGTATACTTTTTAGGTCCTTTGACAGAACCTTAAT
>VEND01000076.1 GCA_009711765.1 Bacillota bacterium
ATGGCATACCAGAATTTGATTATTATGCATTAGTTGATGGTATTTATACAATATTAAAAAAAGCAATGTCTGGTATAGAAAATTTCATGCCTAAGCCCTTGTATAAAATCAAGCAATCACAACAGTTTATAATGCATAAAGCCTTTGTTTAACCGTACTTTGACGATTTTAAATTTGTATTTTGGGGAAACTCTAAAGAAATTATTCAAATGATTTTAAAAACAGATTTTGTATTAAGAAGAGGAATTATGGTCAATAGATTATTATCTGCTTGGAAAGAGGATTGTCCTATTGGGGTTTTGATAGGTGAGAAATGGTTTAAATTAAATAAACTTCAAAAGGCAAAAGAAGAAAATAAGGATTTTGATTTTATTTTAAAGGAAATTATTTCTGATGCAAAGAATAGTGGATATGAAAATTATAAATAATAAGGGTAAATGTTAAGGAAAATTGAGAAAAAAGATTATGATATTTCTATTGAATTAGTCAGTAAAATAAGTTTACAAGCTAGAGAAATTTTTTCAAAAGCTTTTATTAATGATAATATAAAAAAGTATATGAATATTCAACTTTATATTTCTAAAAAAGGCGTAAAGAAAATATTTTGTGATGGAATTATATATGAGTTTTAGAAAGGTATAGTTAGTGTATAATAAATTTGGAGGGATTATATGAATGGTAACAAAAGAAAAAATATTAAACCAGGTATTAAAGTATCAGTAGTTAAAAAGAAAGATCAATCTTCAGGAAAATTAACAGAAGGTGTAGTTAAGGATATATTGACTAATTCCTCAACACATCCCCACGGAATAAAGGTTCGCTTAAGAAGTGGTATAGTAGGTAGGGTGAAAAAAATAGAAGGTTAATATTAATAACTAAGGATAAAAATTCCTTAGTTATTTTAATATTTAAAATTTTTAAATATTAAAATATATTGCTTTAATAGACTAAAACATTAGAATCCATTGACATCACATTTAAAAATTTGTTATGATTATTAAAATTAAATTTTTAATAAATATAAATTTTAAATGAGGGTGTTTTAAATGTTAAATAAATTAAAAGAGAATTTATTACAAAATATCTATTATTATTTTTATTTTAGTTGGGGCTTTTACTTTTTTAGCGCTGGAACTTTTTCATGCAAATTTAATAGATATAAAATTTTAATGAATTCTTCAAATATATAAATTCCCCTTAATAAGACTATAATTTATATGCTTTAGTTTAAGAAGGCTCATTAAAATGGGTCTTCTTTTTTTTATATAAATAAGAGATATCTCTAGTAGTGACATGTCGCCTGATATAAATAAATAGGTATGTACAGCCTATTAAACATTAAAAAAATTAGAGGTGATTAAAATGAGTATTCCATTTGTAATTGTTATATGTTATATTATTGCGTTATTTGCCATAAGTTTATATGCTAAAAAGTTATCTACTAGTGGTAGTGAAAGTTTTATTCTTGCTGGTAGAAAATTAACTACACCAATTATTGCTGTTACAATAACTGGTGTTGCTGTAGGAGGAGCTTCAACTATAGGCGTTGCAGAAAGAGCTTACAATGTAGGGTTAGCTGCAGGATGGTATAATGCAGCCTGGGGTGTTGGAGCAATTGTTATGGGTTTAGTAGCAGCATCAAAATATAGAAGCCTTAATGTTTCTACTGTTCCTGAGTTATTTGAAAAATTTTATGATACTAAAGGTCGCATTATTTGTGTTATTAGTCAAATGATAATACTTCTTGCAATTACTTCACTACAATATATTGCAGGAGGAGCAATACTAGCATCATTATTACCTGATATATTCACTTTACACAGTGGTATGATTATGAGTGTAGTAGTGTTTATTGGTATTACTTTTATCGGAGGTATGTGGTCTGCAGGACTATCTAATATATTAAATGTTTCTTTAATATATGTAGGAACTATATTTGCAACTATAGCAACTTTAAAATCCCAAGGAGGATTAGGAAGTATAGCTTTAAAATTGCCTAAAGAAGTCCCTTATTTACATCCTATAGCTGGTTTAGGATTACCAATTATATTAGGATGGTTTGCAGTTATGATTACACAGACTATGTCTTTACAAGCTACAGTTCAAATAGCTTGTGGAGCTAAAGATGAAAAGCAAGCTAAAAATGGATTTATTATTGGTGGATTATTAATGATACCTATAGGATTTTTATCTGCTCTTATGGGAATAGCAGCAAAAGCTGCATATCCAGGTATCAGTGCAACTATGGCTTTACCTAAAGTATTAGTTTCATTAAATCCTTTAGTTGCTGGTATTACTTTAGCAGCACTATGGGCAGCAGATGTTTCAACTGCATGTAATTTACTATTAGGTACTTCAACTTTATTTACCCAGGATATATATAAAAGATTTATAAGTCCAGATATAAAAGATAAAAAGCTTATGTTAGTTAGTAAAATTACAGTAGTTATTTTAGGATTAATAACATTTATGTTAGCTTTAACAGTTGTTAGTATACTAAAAACACTACTTATAGCACTTAGTCTTACAACAGCATTTACTGTAGTATTTCTTTTTACAGTATTTATGCCTAGTCTTTGTAGGAAAGGTTCTGCCTTTTATACAACACTAGCAGGTATAATAGTGTTAATATTATGGCAATTAGTTCCTGCCATAAGAATATTTCCCCATGTTATATATTTAGAGTGGTTAGTATGTATAGGTGTATTTTTATTAATAGCAGTTTTTGATACAGTTAAAATTCCTAGTTTTGCTAAGATTTAAATATTAAATTAAATGGGTTAGGGATTATCTCTAACCTATTTTTAATAAATTATTAGATAGCTATGAAAGGATGACATTATGAAAACAATAAAAATGAAGTATGGAAAGGAAAAACTAGATGTAACTATACCAAAGGAAAATCTATTAAAGGTTTTAGAAAGTAGTAAAGATAATAATAAAATGTCTGAGGATGAAGTTATACTTAATGCTTTAAAAAATCCCATAGGAAGTGATAGACTTAGTGAGATAGTTAATAAAGGGGAAAAAATATGTATTGTAATATCAGATATTACTAGGGCATGGCAAAGGATGGGTGATTATCTTCACTATATAGTAGATGAACTTAATCAGGGTGGAATTGAAGATAAAGATATTATATTTCTATGTGCAACAGGGTCCCATAGAAAGCAAACAAAAGAGGAACATAGGATATTACTTGGAGAAAATCTAGCTGATAGATTTGAAGTTATTGACCATGATGGATTAGATGAAGACAATTTAGTATATTTAGGAAAAACAAAATATAATACACCTGTTAAAGTAAATAAATTAGCTTTAGAGTGCGATCATATAGTACTTACTGGAGCTATAGTATTTCATTTACTAGCCGGATGGGGAGGAGGAAAAAAATCCATATTACCAGGCATAAGTAGTTACGAATCCATAATGGCAAATCATGCTATGTCACTTGGTAAAGAACTTGGTAGTGGATCAAATCCTGAAATAAGAAGTGGAAAGGTTATAAATAATCCTATACATGAAGATATGTTAGAAGCAGCTAGCTTTGTAAAACCATCATTTATGTTTAATGTAATTATGAATTCAGATGCTAAATTCGGCCATGCAGTAGCAGGGGATTATGTAAAAGCCCATAAAAAGGGTTGTGAAATAGTAGATGAGATGGATGGAGTTAATATAAAACAAAAAGCAGATATGGTAATAGCTACAGCTGGTGGTTATCCTAAGGATATTAACTTTTATCAAACAATAAAAACTGTAATAAATGCTAAAGAAGCTATAAAAAAAGAAGGAGTAATGATTATACTTAGTGAATGTAGTGAAGGGTTTGGAAATGAACCCATAAGGAAAATAATTCAAAATTATAATACAGTAATAGATAGGGAAAAAGCTATAAGAGAGGATTATTCTATAGCTAAGTATATAGGATATTATGTAAGTGAAGTAGCTAAGGATTATACTTTTATATTAGTATCATCCCTTAGTGAAGAAAGTGTATCTAATGCTAATATTCATGTTGTAAAGTCAGTAAAAGAAGCATTAGATAAGGCATATGAAATTAAAGGAGATAAACTAAAAACTTATATTATGCCCCAGGGAGCTAATACACTTCCTAAGATGATTTAAAGTTTTTAAAAATGAATAATTATAACTGAAAAAGTGCCCTTGGGTGCTTTTTTATTTTTGTGTGCCCAGTATGGGCACAGTCTATAGGGTGAAAGTCCCGAACACCGAAGGTGATTTAGGTGTTAGCTTAAGACAAGGGTGCCCACCGTGAGGTGGGATCTGAAGAAAGTCGGCGGCAAAATT
>VEND01000117.1 GCA_009711765.1 Bacillota bacterium
CTCCTCTATTGGTTTTTTGTTTTATAGTTGTGTATATTACATTTATACCCATTAGAGGAGTGAAATAAATAAAATTATTAAGTGAAAGATAGTATTTTCAATGCTTTTAGCATTTGGAAATCGACTATTAAAAAAATGAAGGAAGGGAGTGATGGTAATATTACATACATTTCCCTCTCTGATAGCAATTCTGAAATTTTGGTATCTGATCAGAAAATAGGAAATACTAAAGATAGTAAAGTTGATGAAGTATCCTCAGCTTCAAATCAAGTTAATAATAACACAAAGAATATCGAAGGAAAAAATAACAAACAGACCATTGATAAAAACATAACAGGACTTATGATGGAGACGTCAAATGGAGAAAAAGCTTATAATATTTCAGCACCAATTTCTTATAATTCAGAGGATGTAGGCACGTTAAATATAGGTATATCATTAAAAGAGATGTATAAAGAAATTAGAAAGTCATTATTATATATTTTTATTATGGGGATTATTATATTAGTTTTAATTTTTATTATTGAGATTTTTATTTCTAAAGCAATAACTAAATCATTTAATAAGGTTATCAAAAAACTTAATATATTTGCTAAGGGCGATTTTACAGTTGAATTTAAGGAACATGGAAGTTCTGAAATGAGCAATATGACTAAGGCATTAAATGAATGTATTTTAATTTTAAGAAATACATTTGTAAATAATAAAAGGATTGTAGATGATTTAAATAGTATATCTGAGGTTTTATCTACTTATAGTGAAGAGACAACTGTTTCAGCAGAAAACGTGTCTGAGAAAGTTGATGATATATCTAATGTTGTAATTAATCAAAATAAAAGTATATCTAATACTGTAACAGCATTAGATGAGTTTAGTCAAAGAATTGATGAAATGGTGATTAAGGCAAATATAGTATATAGGAGTAATGAAAATATAAAGAATGTTTCAGATATTGGGAATAATAATCTAGATAAATTAATTAAATCTATAAATGATGTGGATAGATCTTTTGACAAGGCTACTAAGGAGGTTTCTTTTCTAAATAAGAATATAACACAAATAACTGATATAACTGAAGTAATAAATGATATTGCCGAACAGACTAATTTAGTAGCATTAAATGCAACCATTGAAGCAGCAAGAGCAGGAGAAGCAGGGAAAGGATTTTCTGTAGTAGCTGAAGAAATAAGGAAATTATCTGTACAGGTAAAGGATTCCTTAAATAAAATTAATGGACTTATTACTACAACTAAAAATAGTGCACAGTCAGTTAATGAAACTAGTAAAGTAATAACCGAAAAAATGAAATCTCAAAAGCAATATATAAGTGATACGGTTAACTCTTTTAAAAATATAGAAACTGAAGTAGACACCACAAATGGGCAAATGAATACCTTAACTAAGTCTTTACAAATAATTTCAGATAAAAAGAATGATATAATAAAAGAGATGAATTCTGTTTCAGATGTTACTAAACATATATCAGCGTCAGACCAAGAAATTGAAGACTTAGTACATAAACAAGAAGCTAGTTTACAACAGCTTTTATCTTTAGTTCATGATCTTAATAATTTATCTGAAGAATTAAAAGGTGGTATTGATAAATTTAAGGTTTAAATTTCCATATACGATAATAAAATTACATATAGTATTGAATACATGATATTAAGGAGGTTTTTATGAGAGTAGAATTTTCAGAAATAGGACAAGTAGATGATAATAAATTAGAATTTGCAGTAATATGTGCATCATTTCAAGGTAAATGGATATATGTAAAGCATAAAAAGAGAAGTACATGGGAAATACCAGGAGGACATAGAGAAATAGGTGAAGATATTAATTATACTGCTAAAAGAGAATTGTTTGAAGAAACAGGAGCAGAAAATTTTAAAATTAAAGCTATATGTGATTATTCTGTTACAAGGGATAAACCATCCTATGGTAGGTTATTTTATGCTGAAGTAGAGAAATTAGGCGATTTACCAGATTTAGAAATAGGCAAAATACAACTTTTTAATGAGCTTCCAGAAAAGTTGACATATCCAGAGATTCAACCATTTTTATATAAAAAAGTATTAAGGGAAATAATAAAAAATAAATATATTGGTAAAAAAGTTAAGGTGATAATGGATAGGCCATTTGGTTCTAAGCATCCAGAGCATGGATTTGTATACCCAATTAACTATGGATATATTCCTGATACAATTTCAGGGGACGGAGAAGAGATAGATGCTTATATTTTAGGTGAGTTTGAACCGTTAAAGTCCTTTGAAGGATATGTTGTTGCAGTAATAAGTAGAAAAAATGATAATGAGGATAAATTAGTGGTTTGTAAAGATTTTAATAAGTACAATAAAGATCAGATAAAAGTATTAACAGAGTTTCAAGAGAGATTTTTTGAATCAGAAATAATTATGTATGGGAATAAAAGGTGCTAAATTTAGTGCCTTTTATTTTTTTAGAAAGATAATTACATATTACCTATTTCATAACATATAAGTATAAAAAGTAACTAAAAAGGGGATTGAAATGAAATCTAGAATTTATCTATTGCTAGGGATAGGTATTATAATATTAATAGCTATTGTTTATACCAGTACTAATGAATTAAATAATAATGTAAGTCATAGAAAAGTGACTAAAATTAAACGTGAAGTTTTTATTAACAAAGATAAGTATATAACTGTAGGTGCAGTCGATTGTGATTATAAAACTATAAAGAAAGCTTTAGCATCAAAAAATGAAAATCGTAATATTATATATATAATGGATAAAATACATACTGAATCTGGTATAGAGATATTTAAAGACATAACAATATGTGGCTTTGGAAAGGAAAATACAATTATTCAAGCTGCTGATAAATTAAAACTCTCTGAGGATAGAGTGTTTTTAATTAATAAAAAAGCAAATGTTAAACTTAAAGGACTTACAATAAGGCATGGTAAAATAACTGAGATTCCTAGGGGAGGAGGAGGTATAAAAAATCTTGGCAAACTAGTTATTGAGGCATGTGAAATATCTCATAATAAAGCAACCTATGGAGTGGGAATAAATAATAAGGGCTATCTTTATATAAACAGAAGTGTAATAGCTAAAAATATAGGGATTAAAAGGCCTTTAAAAGATACTTTAAGTGGTGTTGATTGCGGCGGTTCAGGTGGAGGCCTTAATGTTGAAAGAGGAAGTGAAGCAGTAATTAAAAACTCTCTTATAATAGATAATGAATCAGTAGCTAATGGAGGAGGTATACATGTTAATTGTGAAGGAAAAGCTAAACTTATAAATTGTACTATAGCTCGAAATAAAGGTGGTAAACAAGGGGGAGGAGTTAGTGTTAGAGGTCATTTAGAGTTAATTCATTGTACTATAACAGAGAATGATTCTAGGTTTAAATTAGGTTGTGGAGTATTTGTTATGGGTAAAATCGATATGTTTGCAACATTAATTATTAATAATAAGTATAGCAATTTTATATTAGGTGAAGGTGCTGGATATTATGGAAAGGGAATTTTAGATAAAAGTGAATATAATTTTATTGGAGATATTAAAAATTCAAAATTAAAAGGAGTTACATATTGTATCTCAGAAGATATAAAACTTTACCCATTACAGGATAATGGAGGAAGTACTAAGACTTATGCTTTAGATTTTAATAGTTCTGCTGTAGATGTAATACCAGAGTATGAGTCTTTTGTAACTGTAGATCAAAGGGGATTAATAAGGGATAAAGGACCTTCAGATATTGGTGCATATGAAGTTAAAAAAACGATTAGTAAGAGAATTAAAAATTTTATAAGGGATATTAATACTCTCTATTAATTATATATTAAATAAAAATAATTGTATTAGATTTTAAACTATAAAAAAGGAAACGAAAATCTTTAAAAGATTTTCATTTCCTTTTTGTGTGCCCAGTATGGGCACAGTCTATAGGGTGAAAGTCCCGAACACCGAAGGTGATTTAGGTGTTAGCTTAAGACAAGGGTGCCCACCGTGAGGTGGGATCTGAAGAAAGTCGGCGGCAAAATT
>VEND01000113.1 GCA_009711765.1 Bacillota bacterium
CTTCGTCCGTTGTGTTTCTCTATAAAACACAACTAAATAAACCGTTCAAAAGGGGTATTGGGAATAGAGATTTAATTTAAGGTTACCAGGGGGATAACCATTTAAAATTATAACAAGAAACGACAAAATTCGCAAGTGTTTTTTAAAAAAAATCTATAGAAAATAATTTTTCTAATTTTTTTTGTTCATTTTTATTGCTTTTGTTGTACAACTTTCCATAGCTGCAATAATTGTACCTCTAAAATTATTTTTCTCTAAAGTATATACAGCTTCTATAGTAGAACCTGATGGAGAACATACATTATCTTTTAATTTACCTGGATGTTCATTTGTTTCTAAAATCATTTTAGCAGAGCCTAATACGGCTTGAGCTGCCATTTTGTATGCTTTTTCTCTGGGAATACCGTGTAATACTGCACCGTCAGCTAAAGCTTCTATAAACATATAAACATAAGCTGGAGAAGAACCACTTATACCAGGGATATAATCCATAAGTTTTTCATCGATTATTTCTACTTTACCAAAGCTTTTAAATAATGTTATAATTTCTTTCATCTCTTTATCTTTAACATTTTTATTACTACACATAGCTGTCATTCCTTCTCTTACTAACGCGGGAGTATTAGGCATAGTTCTTATTACTTTTATATCATTATCAAATATATTTTCAACAGAATTAATATCTATACCAGCAGCTATAGTAACTATAATTACATTTTCCTTTATATGATTTTTAATTTCTTTTAATACTGTATCGTATTTATTAGGTTTTACTGCTAGAATTAATATATCTGACTCCTTTGCTACTTCGTTATTATCATTAGTAACTTTAACATCATATTGCTTTTTAACCAAATGTAATTTATTATTTGTTGGATTACTTACTATAACATTTTCATTGTCAAGAGTATTAGAGTTTATCATACCTCCAAGCATTGCCTGAGCCATGTTTCCACATCCTATGAAACCTACTGTTTTTTTCATAAATATCCTCCTTAGTAAATTATAATTAATTTTTCATTATACATTAATGATACTTTATTAAAAAGACCTTGTCTAGTTATAGTTATACTAATAATAGCAATAAGCCTTTAAAGTTGATAGTTTTTTTTATATAATTAGAATGATGCCTTCTATAAAAGGAAAAATAGTATTAATTAAAGATAGTTTATCTATAAAGAGTGAAATAAATGTATTTTTAATTAAGGAATTAGGATACTAATAGTAAGATTTTAAATAATAAATTTATTAAAGGTTATAAAGAGGTGATAAAATGGAAGTATATTTAGATAATAGTGCTACTACTAAGCCTAGAGATAAAGTTATAGAGGAAATCAATAGTATTTTAACAAAAGATTATGGTAATCCATCTTCATTACATAGAAAAGGTTTAGAAGCAGAAAAAAATATAAAGAATGCAAGAAAAAATATAAGTAATTATCTAAGGGTAAGGGAGGATGAAATTTTTTTCACATCAGGAGGAACTGAAAGTAATAATTTAGCTATTCAAGGATTAATAAATAAAAATTCTAAAAATGGTAATCACATAATTACAACAAAAATAGAGCATCCCTCAGTGTTAAATATATTTAAACATTATGAAAGTAAAGGTTTCGATGTAACATATTTAAATGTAGATGAATATGGATTTATAGACTTAAAGGAATTAGAGAATGCTATTTGTGATGATACAATATTTATTTCTATAATGTTAGTTAATAATGAGTTAGGAACAATCCAACCAATTAAGGAGATTTCTAATCTAATAAAGACTAAAAAAAGAGATATAAAAATACATGTAGATGGAATTCAAGCATTTGGAAAGATTGAATTTAATATTAATAATTTAAATATTGATACCTTTTCTTTTAGTAGTCATAAAATCCATGGACCTAAGGGTGTAGGAGGTTTGTATGCAAGAAAAGATGTAAAATTATCTCCAATTTTTTATGGAGGTAATCAAGAGCGTGGTATAAGATCAGGCACAGAAAATGTACCAGGGATAGTAGGTTTAGGTAAAGCAGTGGAAATAATAGATAATAATTTTGAATCAGAAAATGAAAAACTTAAAAACTTAAAAACTTATTTTATTGAAAAGATTAAATCAAACATTAACAATATAAAAATAAATAGTAAGTTGGATAATAGTTTCGCTCCCCATATATTAAATATATCATTTGAAGGTATTAAGGGTGAGGTGTTGTTACATTACTTAGAAAATGATAATATTTATGTATCAACAGGATCTGCTTGTTCTTCTAATAATAAAGGGAAAAGTCATGTTCTTAAGTCTATAGGACTTAAGGATAGCCTAATAGATGGTACTATAAGATTTAGTTTTGCCTATACAAATAAAGAAGAAGAGATAGATTATGTAATAACTAAACTTAAAAAAAGTGTTGAAGAAATAAGAAAGATAACTATGAGGTGATGAGTGTGGATAGAATTGTAAGTATTAGTTTTGGTGAAATTGCTCTTAAAGGAGCTAATAGAAAATATTTTGAGGATAAGTTATTAAAACACATAAGAAAAGTTACAAATGATTTAGGAAGACCTAAAGTATATAAAGAAATGAGTAAAGTGTATATTGAAGCTGAAGAAAAGAATTTAGATGAGATTATTAATAGAGTAAAAAAAGTATTTGGCATTGTTCATTTAAGTCCTGGATATAGAATTGAAAAAGACATGAAAAAAATTAGCGAGTATGCAATTAAAGCTGTTAAAGAGGCAATTGAAAAAAAAGATATAAAAACTTTTAAAGTAGTTACAAAAAGGGCAGATAAGAAGTTTCCTGTTAAGTCTATGGAAATTAATAGAGAAATAGGGGCAGATATTTTAAAAAATACGGATAATATCACAGTTGATGTACATAATCCAGATTTATATGTTTACATTGACATTAGAAATAATGCATATATATTCACTGAAAAAATAAAAGCTTATGGAGGATTGCCTCTAGGAACAAATGGAAGAGGATTATTATTATTATCTGGAGGTATAGATAGTCCAGTTGCAGGTTTTATGATGGCTAAAAGAGGAATAGCAATAGATGCAATTCATTATCACAGTTACCCTTTTACAAGTGAAAGGGCAGAGGAAAAAGTTAAAAAATTAGCTGAAATATTAGCTAGATATTGTGATAATTTTAGATTATTTAGTATAAATATATTAGATATTCAAAAGGAAATAAATGAAAAATGTCCAGAAGACGAAATGACAATTATCTCTAGAAGATTTATGATGAAAATAGCTGAAAGAGTAGCAGAAAAGAATAATTTAGATGCTTTAATTACAGGTGAAAGTCTAGGGCAAGTAGCTAGCCAAACTATAAAAGGGCTTAATGTGACAAATTCTTCAGTTGATATACCAGTTTTTAGACCTCTTATAGGATTAGATAAATCAGAAATAACTGTGGTTTCTAAAGATATTGATACATATGAAACATCTATATTACCATATGATGATTGCTGTACTGTATTTTTACCAAAACATCCAGTAACAAGACCTAAATTATCTGATATAGAAAATTCAGAATCTCTTTTAGAAGTGGATAACTTAATTAATAAAGCTATCAACAATATGGAAGTTATAGATATAACTATATAAATAAAAAACCTAAGTTTAAGCTTAGGTTTTTTTTAGAGTTTCCCCATTTATTTGAGAGTAGATGAAAAGTTTGTTGTGGATAAGTAAAATAGGAGTAATATCTTTATTAACAGATTTGATTTTTTTGCATAAAAATAAGCAAAATAGCCCATTGTTTTGGTATAATGAATTTGTCTAAGAAACAAAAACCAAACAAGAGGGGCGATTTCACTTATGTTTAATTATAGC
>VEND01000092.1 GCA_009711765.1 Bacillota bacterium
CAATAAAAAGCTTCTCGCTCGACTTGCATGTGTTAGGCGCGCCGCCAGCGTTCGTCCTGAGCCAGGATCAAACTCTCAAATTTAAAAGTTTACCTGTTACTCATAGTAACACTAACGTGTTGATTTATAATCAACTTGGGATAACTCAAAATGAATTATCTATAATTGTTTAATGACTTCGCACTGTTCAATTTTCAAAGATCAAATTCTTGTGTCGTCTTTTGTGACGACTCTTATAATATTATCAGATTTGTCGAAGTTTGTCAAGAACTTTTTTAAAATCTTTTTAAATAAAATTTCGTTTCGTTTCTTTCGACCTTTAATATATTAGCATATGAAAATGACAATGTCAAGTAACTAATTAAATGTTTTCCTTCTGTAATTATTTTTATACATTTTTTATTCCTTTATTATCATTTTTACTTTTGAATTTACATATATACTGTTAGGACTTTTATTTATTAGTTTTTTCAATAACTCTTTAGCCTCTTCTTGTTTTCCAGCTCTATACAGGATTAATCCAGTTTTATATAAAGATTCTTCATAATAATTTCCTTCTTCATATTCGTTAATATAATTTTTAAAGTATTCTAATCCTTTTTCTACATTGTCTGTTTTTATATAACTATTAGCTGCAAAAAATATTGCTTCCGGTATTAAATACTCTACAGTTCCATAATTAATAAGTTTATTAAATAAAATAACTGCATCATTATGTTGTCCTTTCTTATATAACTCTAAAGCATTATTAAAAATACTTTGTTCATCCTCTAATTTTACATCCACTTCTTTTACTTTCTTATGTTTATTTTTTTTATTTGTATCGTTATTTTTTACTATCACATCATCCTTTTTATATTCTGATTCTTTCTTTGGCATTTCATTTTCAGAGTTTTTACTAGTAACAATTTTTTTATTTTGGTTTTTTTTAAATAAATTAAATTTTAATTGATAAATACCTCCAACACTTATTGTAATTAATAAAATAATTATTATGCTTTTTATATTATTTTTTTTATTATTTTCTTCTTTAACTTCCATCATTGCTATCTGTGCATCATTAATATAAGAATTAATTTTCAAACTTCCCTTATCCTTACTTTTAGCCTCTTCCCAATAGTATATAGCTTGACTATAATCTTTCAATTTATAATTACATAACCCTACTAAAATGTATGGTTCAACTAAATCTTTATTTCTCTTTATAATTTCTAAAAATAAAGCTATAGCTTCCTTATATTCTTGATTATCTATCTTTGTTATCGCCAAATTATAATACTTTCTCATATTTATAAATTTTTTATTATTTAATCTTTCTAAATAATATCTAGCCTTATTATCATCTTTTTTAATTTGCATGCTTCTTTTCCATTTATTTCTAGCTGATCTGAAATTACACTTTTTGAAATAACAAAGTCCTAATAAATTTAATATTTCAATGTTATTAGACTCTGTATTAAGTCCTTCATTTAAAGTTTCTATTGCTTTTGTTAAATTATCATTCTGAAAATAATTTAAAGCTATATTATAATGGTAAGTACCATTTTTATTCATTTTCATATTTTTCATACCTCTCTATTTCAATATTTCATTCAATTTATAGCTGTTTTCTATGTATCCTATATTTTATATGTAATTATGTGAATTACTACCTAATTTTACTAAAGTAACTATCTTTCTATTTTATGAACTTTTATTAGTACCTACAAATGATTTTTTTATAACTAAAATTCTATAATTTACAATGATATTGCTTCAACTATATTATATTAAAACCCCAAGTATTGCAGTTGTTTCTCCTGGGCTTATTTATATTGCTTCAACTATATTATATTAAAACATTAGTTCAGTGTAAATAAATTCGATGCTTTACTATATATCAATTTTCCATCAAAAACTAATAAACATAAAAAAATTTTCACTTTCTAATTATTAACTAAAAAAACTATTAATAGATTTTATGAGATTAAAAAAGAGTAAATAAAACTATTTGTACTCAATAAAAAATTACCGATTTAACACCCATTTACGTTTCTAAAAAAAGTGGGTATTTTCTCGGTAAAAGTTAACTATAGCTAATGGAAACTATAAAATATTCCTAAAACATAAAATAAAATAAAGTTTATTATAGCCCTTAATGTATTAATTATAACACAACTATCGGTTTTTCTCTAAAATATATAAAAAATTTCACCCTTAAAGGATGTTAAGTCTATAATATCTCTCATAAAGCTCATACTATAATATTATGCTTCGAAACTTTTATTCACTGTTTTAGGTTATTTACCCTCATAGAACCTACATAGTTGTTTCTTATATAATTAAGTCTGATGAGTCTATATAATACAAATCCTTTCGTATTAATTTTTAATTCTTCTTAATCACTTAATATTCTTCATAAGTTATACCTATATTCATATATATAAATTAAATACTTATTTTCATGATATTATATATAACAATATAATATATGTAGCAAACCTTTAAATTTAGATGTATTAGTAAATAGTGTTGGTATATTTTGATATGACACAAAATTTCTAGGCTTTCTACTTTTAATTTTCTTTTTATCTTTATCACTATACATTATATTAGTTTCATCTATCTCTATTATACCGTGAAATTTCTCTACTTCTAACTGCTTCAATTCAATTAATTTCTTACGCCTCCAGTAAAACAAGTCGTCTATTTATCAGAAGTACAAATTTAATAAATAGGCATATTAGTATAGGTGATAAAGGCTTATCACGTCCTTTTCACTTAAACCTTTACATATTTTAGACATCCTACTTAAATTTCTTTTACTATCCAAAATAAGAGCAATATAACCGCCCATTCAATATGATTCGTTTCTCTAATATTTTAGGTAAATTCTCCATCTAAAAAAGTAATATACTCCTTTTTATTTCTGATCATTCTTGATATTATAGTTAACTTGTAACAATTGTAACACTATAAAAAAGAATTATATACAAAATCAACACTACATATTATCACAGTATATAATTTAATTCATTGATATTAAAGTATAACTATAAGCTTTTACATTCATATCCTTTCTCTTTTTACAATAATAAAAGCAATGCATTGAACTAGTTTCAATGCATTGCTTTTATGACGTTTGTTTCTGGTGCGCCCAGGAGGACTTGAACCCCCAACCTTCTGATTCGTAGTCAGACACTCTATCCAGTTGAGCTATGAGCGCATACAAAAAAATGGAGGCGGCACCCAGATTTGAACTGGGGAATAAAGGATTTGCAGTCCTCTGCCTTACCACTTGGCTATGCCGCCTTAATTTATGTTTTGGCTGGGGTAGCAGGACTCGAACCTACGCATGCCAGGATCAAAACCTGGTGCCTTACCGACTTGGCTATACCCCAACATATTATTTAATTTAATGGGGTGAGTAATGGGATTCGAACCCACGGCCTCCAGAGCCACAATCTGGCGCTCTAACCAGCTGAGCTATACCCACCATAGTATCTAATTTAACTTTTTTAAATGGAGCGGGTGAAGGGGATCGAACCCTCGCAACTGGCTTGGAAGGCCAGGGCTCTACCACTGAGCTACACCCGCGCAATATTTATTTCTGGAGCGGAAGACGGGATTCGAACCCGCGACCCTCGCCTTGGCAAGGCGATGCTCTACCACTGAGCCACTTCCGCAAGTTTGGTGGAGGGGACTGGGTTCGAACCAGTGAAGGCAGTGCCAACGGATTTACAGTCCGTCCCCTTTGGCCAACTCGGGAACCCCTCCATAATGGAGCTAGCGATGGGACTTGAACCCGCAACCTACTG
>VEND01000023.1 GCA_009711765.1 Bacillota bacterium
CTTCGTCTTTTCCTTGATCTCCTTGATCATCAGCTGGTTGTTCACTATCTGGAGCCTCTTCTCCTCCACCACAGCCTGCTAGGCCTAATGAAGCAACCATTGCAAATACTACTAAAAGTACTATCCACTTGCTTTTTCTCATGAATTTTCCCCCTCATTTTTTGTTTGATATTTTTAAAGTCTTGTCCCCTTCAGTTGTCACTACAGAATTAAAATTAATCCCAACATGACAATTGAATTGAACGTAATAAAATTATAAACCTCTAAATGTTTCATTGTCAAGAATGTTATCCTTTTTTTAAATTTTCAGTCAATTTCTAGGAAAGTGACCCCCATCAACCCTAGCTATTAACAAGGTTTTAACAGTTATATCATTTTCTTAACAATATAGGGGGAGTTGTTACAAAAAATTAAAATACTCCAGCCATCTTGGCTGGAGTATTATTAATTACTAATTCTTATTACTTAGCTATATAAGCGTATTTTAATCCATTTGTCATTTGAAGTGGTAATCTGATTACACCTTTAACATAAGGCTTTTGTAATCTTGATCTTACTGAGAAGTCATATGGAGCAATTGGGAATTCATCTAATAATATTTTTTCTGCATCTAACATTGCTTGCATACGCTCTTCACCGGAAGTTGTTTGAGCTTTCTTGATTAACTTGTCATACTCTTCATTTGACCAGTTAGCAGTATTTTGACTTCCGCCTGTAACCCACATATCCATGAAAGTCATAGGATCATTATAGTCACCAATCCATCCTGAGTAAGAGAATGCAAAGTCACCTTTGTTTTCTCTGTCTATCTTAATCTTGAATGTAGCCTGCTCTATTTCTATGTCTACACCTAGATTTTCTTTCCAAGCTTGTTGCCAAATTTGTGCTACCTGTAATGAGTTATCACTATCATATGTTAAGAACTTAGTTCCATTCATATCTTCTCTTGTCTTACCTATTTCTTTAAGACCTTCTTCAAATAATTTATTAACTTCGTCTTTTACCTCTGATCCTTTACCTAAGTCATAGAATTGATCTCCATTAGCTTCTCTGAAAGTCTTATCTCCAGGTCCTGGCATTCCAGGAGGTACAAATCCAAATGCTGGAGGTGTAATTCCGTGAGTTCTAAGCTCTAGGATTTTTTCTCTGTCTATAGCCATTGTGAATGCTTTTCTTATTTTTACATTCTGAAAGAATTCATTCTTAGTATTGAATGTATAATAGAAACATGCAGCTTCTGGTGATTTTTGTAACTTTTCTTTATATTTTTCTAAATATTGACTTGGTACTAATACCCAGTCTAATTGTCCAGTTTCGTAAAGATTCATTGTTGTGTTAGAGTCTCTTACCATAACACCTTCAATTCTCTCAAGCTTAACTGCATCTGCATCCCAATAATTATCGTTCTTTTCCATTACAAGTTCTTGTTCATGAGCCCACTCTGTAATTTTGAAAGGTCCACATGATGGTAAATACTCAACTTCTGAACCATACTTTTCACCATACTTTTCTAATAAATCTTCTCTAGCAGGTAAGAAAGTACTGTGTTGTAATTTACTTAAGAATGCTGGGTTAGGAGATTCTAATTCAACAACTAAAGTATTATCATCTTTAGCTGTAACTCCTACTTTACTAGGATCATCTATTTTACCTGTATTATAAGCTTCACCATTTTTAATGTCATAAGCTATAAATGCATAAGTTGAACCTGTCTCAGGAGCTAATGCTCTCTTCCAAGAGAATGCGAAGTCTCCTGCTGTTACTTTCTTTCCATCTGACCATTTTGCATCTCTTAAATGGAATGTGTATTTTGTTCCATCTTCATTTACATCCCAAGATTTTGCCATTCCTGAACCTTCTTCAACTTGGCCCTTATCATTCATTCTAATGATTCCTTCTAAAGTATCTATAAGTATTCTACTTGAAGTAGCATCCTGACTTATTTGTGGATCTAAGTTAGGTGGCTCTGATCGCCAGTTAATTTTTAATACCTGTTCTTCTGCTAAACCTGAATCTTCCTCAGAGTCACTAGTATCCTCTGGCTTATCTGTATCATCATCCTTAGGTTCTTCTTGTTGTTCTGGTTCGTCAGCTGGCTCTTCTCCTCCACCTGCACAACCTGTTAGTACTAGTGAAAATACCATAGCCAATGCTAGCATCAATGCTAATAATTTTCTTTTCTTCATTTAATTTTCCCCCTCATTTTTTTAAGTCTGAATTTCAAAAGGTTAAAAAATATTTCTTCTTGTTGTCCACCCCCCCCAAAATTTTTATATTTAAAAATGTTTCACAATATTAATATTCTATAAACTTTTATTAAATCCTTTTAACATTTATAATTTTTTTGAAATATTTTGATTATTTAGAAAATGTTAAATATATATGGATTTGTTAATCATTTGTAATACATTAATTAGATTATAAAGAAAAATTAACATATTGTCAAGATTTTGTTACGTAAATTTTACATACAACTATTTATTTACCATGGGCTTGTTTCCCATTTTATAATATGTCTATGCTAATTATTACATTTTATTCATATTTTCAATTGTACTATTTGACATAAAAAAGTAAATGGGTACTTTTTATGGCCCATTTACTCTTAAGCATTAAAATCCCTATTATTTAATTACCTTATATAGTCTACTTATAAATTTATCAGGTCTAAATGTATTATCACTATAACCAGTTATAAATCCTTTTTTAACTGCAGTAGCTACAACATTATTATACCAATTTTCTTTGTTAACATCCTTTAAAGAACATGTTGTATTTTCTTCTACAGGTATATTTAGTGTTCTCATAAGCATAGCTATATATTCTGCCCTTGTTACATTACTATTAGGCAAAAACTTTTTATTACCTATTCCTTTAACAATTTTTTTATTAGTTAATTGTTCTATATATTTTCTAGCCCAATGTGATTTTACATCCTTGAATAATGTTTTTTTCAACTAATACATATATACCTTCATCTTTTTGTTTTATAGTAGCCCATAATCTATTGTCTTTATCCCTATATATATCTACAGGGACACTTTCATATATTTTTTCATCAACGTCATATTTAATTGCTTATATAAATTTATTATTAAATTTATCATTTAAAGGGAAAGTTAATTCATTATTTTTTATTTGTTGAACTTTGATGTTTTCTTCTTTCACTCTATCATAATATTTAATATTAAATCTAAAGGGATTATTGATTAAATCATATTCATTAGAAATTGATTTTTTATATTTTCTAACGTGTCATTATCACATACTTCATCTACTGAAATCTCAACATTATTTTTTACTTACTTTAGTATTAAAGGTATATTCATATATATTTTAGTCAAAACTATAACCCTTTGTATTACCTATATAATACAATTTATCATTACATACCTCTATTTCAAAAGGCTCTGTATTTAAGTTTATACTATTTATTTCTTTTCTTTTATAAGGATCTATAACTACTATCTCTGAATTAAATTAAAAAGCTACATATACTTTTTCATTAAATAATTTAATATCACTTATTTTAGTATCGAATTTGATGTTACCTTCAACTTTTAATGTATCTTAATTAATAAAATACAATTGAAATAAAGAAAAATTAAGATCTATGGTAATAATAAGGTCACATTTTTATTATTAATAAAAAAGGCGGCGATTAAATGATTTCGCCGCTTATTCTTGGCTCTTCACTAATCGTCAATGTTATAAGTTATTCCGTGTACACTTTTGTAGTGTATAGGTTCCATTAACCCATCACAATTCTGACA
>VEND01000091.1 GCA_009711765.1 Bacillota bacterium
CTTCTTTTCATTTATCTGAATATCGTGCAAAAACATCAAAACCTTGTACTCGGGAAGCTCCTATTATTGAAAATGGTAAAAGAACTTGGAAAATATATAAAGATATAGAATTCAATGAAGAAGTATTTTCTGAGATAGGTAAAGATTTTGAAAAAAGTAATAAAATAAGTAAAGGCTTGGTAGGTTGTGCTGAATCGAAACTGTTTAAGCAAAAAGAGGCAGTAGATTTTGCAGAAAAATGGCTAAACGGTGGCAAGTAAGATAATGAGATATACTATAAAAAATATGAAATTATTAAGGATAAAATAAGTCATTTACAAACTACGAAAGGGTGTTTTTATATGTTAGATAAATCTTTGGAAAAACAGTATAGTGATTACCTAGAAGTATTTATGCAATTAAAGAAAAAATTAAAGTGTAAAATTCAAAAGGAAATTATAGCAATGATATCTTCAATATATATTATAAATGAGAAGGAATTTGATTTAGAAGAACTTTTAGATGTAAGTAAATATATAAAAAATAATGTTGGAATGTTTTCATATTTACGAAGTCATCAAAAGTATATTATAGCTGCTATGTTAATTACAAAGCATGAAAATCCAAAGACAAAATTTCATGATTTTATAAAATATCAGGATAAGTTAATTGAGGGTGGTTTTAAAAAAGGATCCTATACAGCAATAGCAGCATTAGCCCTTATGACAACAAATTCAGAATATAAAACCATTGAAAAAAGAGTAGATAAAGCCCTAGAAATTTATAAAGGTATGAAAAGTAATCATTTTTTCTTAACGTCACAAAATGATTATCCTCTTGCAGTATTATTATCGCAATTTAATAAAAGCACTGAAATATTGATGGAAGATGTGGAGAAATTTTATACAAAATTATCAAATTCTAATTTTAAAAAGGGAAATGATTTACAGCTTTTATCCCATATTTTAATGCTTTCAAAGGAAGATGCTGTTGATAGATTAGTTAATAAATGTAATGAAATTTATGAGAGACTCACAAATAGAAAAATAAAACTTAAGAAAAGTTGTTATCCTCAAGTGGGACTTATAGCTATTATAAACAGTGATTTAAATGAAGAAATAGATTCAATAGAAAAGTTAGTTACTAGATTAAATAGTGATAAGAGATTTAAATATATGAAGACTATAAATTTAATAATTTCAACAAGTTTAGTTACTAAAAACAAAGTAAAGGATAAAAATCTCATAGAAACTGGACTTAGTACAACTATTGAAACAATTATTCAAGCACAAAATGCAGCATTAATTGGAGCGATGGTTGCTAGTTCTTCTACAGCTACTTAAGGGAAGGAGCATTACATCTTTTAACTTGTAAAAGATATGAAATAACTAAGGAGTGTAAATTTAATGAGATTAAGTAAATTTAAAGGGTTTATTTTATTGATACTTTTTATAATTTTGTTATCTATACCATTTTTCAGTGATATATATTATATAAGTTTTTATTATCTAGGGTCTATATGTTTAATTACATTTTTAATCTTAAGGATAGCATGGGAAGAAAAAAAGGATAAACAATTTTTAAAGAGATGGCATAATGCAAGAAAGCAAGGATTTAAATTAAACGTATTTAGAGAAAGCATTAAGGCATTTGTTTTAATGACGCTAAATATAATTATAATACAGTTTATTGTATATGGTCGTACTCCAGCTGATATTATCTCAAAAGTATCAATTAATTTGCTAGCAATTTTATTAATTATACTCTCTATTTTTAGTTTGATAATAGGAATAGTAACTTGGTATGAGAAAAATAAAAAATATGACCAGTTATATAATAAATGATAATCAAATATATGAAAGGTATGATAATATGATTGAGTATAGAACTACAGTAGAAGGTTTAAATAAAAATGAACTAGAAGGATTTTTTGTTAACTGGCAAAAACCTTTAACAAAAAAGCAACACTATTTGATACTTAAAAATAGTAGTTTTACTGTATTGGCATATGATATTGAAAAATCTAAAGTTATAGGTTTTATTAACGCATTAAGTGATGGGATTAATTTTGCATTTATTCCAATGTTAGAAGTACTACCAAAGTATAAAAATCAAGGGATTGGTAGTAATCTTATGAAAAGGATGTTAGAGTTATTAAAAGAAATACCATGTATTGATTTAACCTGTGATAAAAATATGCAAACCTTTTATGAAAAATTCTCTATGTTAAAGTCACATGGTATGGTTATAAGAAAGTATATTAATAAAAACTAAATTTAATTTCTACATACATAGGGATGATAAATAAATTTTCTAATAGTAACAAGAATAAAGGTTTTAGCTAACATTTACAAAGTCAAAGATAGTATATCTATATTATTTATATGCATGTATTAACTTATCATATCCTATCTCTTAGATCTTTTATAGACATTTCGTTCCCAGTTAAAAAATATTAAAGTAAATATCATAATTTGAACAGTAACTTCTAAAGCTATTAAAAAATGCTCTAACAATGAAATCTTAGTATAGATAAAACCTTCTATAGATCCAGCTATACACTCAACTGAACCAATAAGAGCTAATCCCCATAGGATTATAAATAGTTTCAAATAACCCCTTTTACTTTTTATAATATCTTTATAAAAGGGATAAAGTATTAAGGCAATAATAATACTATATACTATTTTCATAAATGGTGAAACTTTTAATATAGGGGATTTTAAAGAGTGTATGTATTTTAAACTTCCTAAAGTAGTAAAAGCTTCTAAATAGTTTAGCAAATTTGTAAAAATCATTTCAGTAACAATAAAAACCATAACAAAAGTCAAAGTAAATCTTACAATATAGTTTAATAATTTTTTATTCATTATACTTGTCATAAAAACACCCTTTCTATAAATACCAAATTTAAAGAACTTTTATTTTAATTATTTATTTTATAAGCTTTACGTTCCCAGATAAAAAACAACCAAGAAAAAATTATCATTTGAATAGTAACTTCTAAGGACCCTATCATTAAATTTTTACTAGATTTGACCGAAACTAAAAATGTTAATCCCCATAAAACTCCAAATAATTTAAGCCAACCATTTTTACTTCTAATTATTGAATCATAAAAAGGATAAAGTACTAAAGCAATAAAAATACCACGTATTATTTGAAAAAAACCTGTAGCTTTTACTATAGGTGAACTTAACGAACGGAAATGTTCAAAATCCTGTAATGTAGCAAAAGCATTTTCATAATCTTGTAGATTCATAAATATTACTCCTGCAAGAATATAAGTTATAACGTGAACAATAGTAAATCTTTTTATATAACCTAATAGCCTTTTATTAATTACATTTTTCATTATAAAAAACTCCCTCCAATAGAAATTCCTAATAACCTTAGTAATATTATACCTTTTATTACCATTTATTACTATTGAATAAAGTCATTAAATAAAATTACTTTAGTAATTATTTTATATAATAAAAAAATCAGGGATGGCCATCCCTGATTTTTAGTCGCTTTTTTAATAAAGATTTGACAATATAAAAATAGAAGAGTATAATATATCCACCAATAAAATACTATATTATTTTATTATATCACAACATAACAAAAAAGTCAATATTTTTTTAAAAAAAGCTACAATTCGTAATATGAAAAAAATCATTATTTTCTGTTATACTAAGGCTAAAGTTGGTTCAAGGAGCTTTTTAACTTCTTCACTACAACTTGCATACAACTTCATAAATTCAAGGAAAGTAAATAT
>VEND01000088.1 GCA_009711765.1 Bacillota bacterium
AATGTACTAAGACTACCATACCTTTTTTTAATCCCAACTTCTTTAAATCCCTTGAAATACTTCCACGAGTTTTTAGTTCAGATGTTTTTTCAATTAATTCATTTTCACTCATTCTTTGTCCCCCTAAAACATACTATATACTTGTTATCATATTCATTCTAATATACTATTTATTAAATTATCAACTGCTTCAGTTGATTTAAACTCAACATATTTGACTGTAGATTTCCCTATCATATTAGGCTCTATATAATATTTAGGTATAATAATATGGTTATTTTCTACATTTACAAATAAAAATAATTTATTTAAATCTCTATTTTTAGTTCCACCTTTAAAATCTATATTTACCCTAATCAAATAATATTTACCTTTACCTATAAGTATTTCTCTAGATGCATTAGATTTTTCTATACTTAAAATAAGTTCTTTAATAGCTGATAATATAAAACCATCTCTTGTCCCAGAATTAAAATCATTATCTATACTTCCTGTTGCCATATCATAATTTTTTAAATTATTACATTTCAGGCTAGATGTTTTATCAATAATCACTGCTATAGCTTCAATATCTTTTTTAAACACTTTATTTATTACATCTAAATATGTATCTTCTTTATTATTTAAGTGGCTAGTTAATAAATATATACAACAAATACCTAATAAAATGTATACATATTTTAAGTTTTTTTCTTTCAAACAATCCACTCCTATGAAAACTCTTATTCTTCTTATAATTTAAAAAATGTTACCTTTTAAATTCATGTTCAAGGATTGCATACAAATAAGAGTCACGCCAACTACCCTTTTGTAACTTATTTTCTCTTAAATGTCCTTCTTTTTTCATTCCAATTTTCTCCAATACCTTAGATGAAGCAATATTCTTAGGATCACAAGTAGCATATATTCTATGTAGATCTAGTTTAGTAAATCCAAATTCCACTAAAGCTTTGGCTGCTTCTGTTGCAAATCCTTTTTTCCAGTAATCTTTATTAAAGCAATATCCTATCCACCCTTCTTGATTTATTAAACTAGATACATTAATTCCACAACCACCTATTATTTTATTATTTTCTTTTAATACTACTCCTAATATATATTCTTTTCTTTCTTTCTTTTTTTCTTTGGTTTTGAATGGCATAATCAATAAAATTTTTAGTATCTTTTATTTCATTAGGTCCCCACTCCATATATCTAACTACATCTGAATCTGATGAATACTTATGAACCTCATTAATATCTTCATATCTATATTCTCTAATAATTATTCTTTCCCTTTCAATATATACATTCTCTTTCATACATACCCCAACTTTCCGTTAAACAATTTTAAAAAACCTAATACTACCTTCGTTATTTAATTATTTTTTCTAATTCATACACTAAATTATCGGGCAATTTTGCATTAATGTAGCTTACTTTAGATTTTTCCCAATCTGGCATCCTTACAATCTTTGGGATTATAATATAACCACCTTTTAATAATATAAGCTGTCTATAATAAGAATCATCTACATTCGCATAAAATGGTGTTTCTTTGTCATCATTTAGATGAAACAATGCATATATATCTTTACTATCAAATGATTTTACAAAAGTTCCCTCTATTTTACGAAGTTGATTAAATATATTTTCTATAGTTTTAGTTTTATCAATGACTTGACCTTTCTTATACATTTTGTTCATTTCCGAAGCAAGTTTTTCTTGAGTTTTTTTATCTTTTTCTGACATTTTTGAAAAATCCTTATACTTTCTATTCATAGCATTAAAGTTAGACTTCGCTCTATTTTTCATTTCTTCTAGTTCTTTTACTAACTCAGTATTATAGACTATAAATTTGTCTGGAATAACCAAAAAATCTAGTTTCATTTTTTCTATTTTAATTTTATCACTCAAATTATATTTAGATGTGCAAGCTATTAATAAACTACAAAATAAAGTTATGAAAAAAATTATTATTAATCACTTCTTTCTCATTAAATACCTCTCCTCCAAGTTTTTCATAATATTCATAGATAGACTTCTAAAAATCAACATAAACCTTAGCTATTTCTTTAACATCATAAATAGTAGCTTTTTTAATTCTTAATTTCATTTCACCGCTTTTTAAAAATAATAAAAATTAATCTAATAAAACATAGTTATATTTTAAAAATTTAACTATACTATTTTCTAAAAGTAGTACATTAATATATAATATTAAATAAGGAGGAGATATAATTGATTAATATAAAAATAAGAAATGTTTTAACAGATGACTTAGATTCTGTTACACAAATAGAAAATACTTGTTTTCCATCTAAAGAAGCAGCTCCTAGAGAAGTTTTTAAAGAAAGAATTTCGACTTTTCCAAAAGGCTTTTTTGTAGCTGAATTAAACAATAAAATTATAGGTTTTATAAATAGTGGTGTTACAAATAAAGAACATATTGAAGATAAGTTCTTTGAAACAATGAATCTTCATAATCCAAATGGTGATAACATAGCAATCTTTGGCCTCGATGTACATCCTAAATATCAAAGAAAAGGTTATGCTAAAGAGTTAATGAAGCATTTAATTAACTCTGCAAAAATAGATGGCCGAAAGAAAGTATTGCTTACCTGTAAAGAGCATTTAATAAAATATTATGAACAATTTGGATTTGTTAATGAAGGTGTATCTGAATCTAAACACGGTGGGGCTAAATGGTATGATATGTATCTTAATTTAAAATAAGATATAATAACTCCTTTCTTTTAGAGACAATAATTAGCAGAAAGGAGTTATTAATTTTATTAAGCCTTGTAAATATAATGTTTATACATCAAAATTAAACTTTACAACTTTCCAAACTCCCTCTATCTTACTAAAATATAAATTCAAAAAAGTAGGAGGACTAACAGGATTATTATTTTCATCAACATAAAATTCTCTTATATGCATTAAATAAGTATTATTTTCTTCATTGTATCTATATCCTTGAATGAGCATATCTTTATACTTTATTTTGCTATTTTTATTAAATAACATATACTTTATTTTTTCCCCATATGATTCATATTTTCCATAAATTTTATTATCTTTTTCTATTATTATAATATTATTAGATACCACTTTATTTAACTTTTCAATATCCCCTTGAGTTTGTCCTCTTACGAAATCTAGTGCCTTATTACTTAATATTGGAAATAATTCTTGTTGTTTTTTCATCCTTTCAATATTAAACTTATATTCTTTTAATTCTGTCCGTAACTTTTTAATACTTTTTTTAAGCTTTATTATTTCATCATTTTTTATATTATTTGTACTCACTTTAATATCTTTAGAAGTACATCCTGATAATAATAAAATAGAAATGAAAAAAATTAGTATTAGTCTTTTCATTATTAGTCCTCCTAAACTAATACTTGTTCCGTCAAAAAAATTAACTTATTCTGATATATTTCCAGTGCTAAATCATTGAAATTTAAAGATTTAGCAGGATTTTTAAGTTCTCCCCCCTAAGATAAATGGTAGAATCACCAATAAATAATAC
>VEND01000064.1 GCA_009711765.1 Bacillota bacterium
AATTTTGCCGCCGACTTTCTTCAGATCCCACCTCACGGTGGGCACCCTTGTCTTAAGCTAACACCTAAATCACCTTCGGTGTTCGGGACTTTCACCCTATAGACTGTGCCCATACTGGGCACACAAAGAAAACGAAGGTATACTTAATAAAAACCTTCGTTATGCTATATTAAAATAATCTTCTATATATTCATCTGCTAGGTGTTTTATTTCTTTTTTATAGGGAAGAGATAAATTATCAGCTATGGCAATTACTTTCATTCCTGCCCTTTTTGCTGCTAATACACCAGCATAAGTATCTTCAAAAGCCAGGCATTCTTCTGGGGAAATATCTAAATCTTCTGCTGCTTTTAAAAATACATCCGGATTAGGTTTACCCTTATTTACTTCACAGGAAGTTCTTATGGTATCAAAATAATGATATATTTTATTACTATCTAAAACAGCTGTTGCTAATCTTTTAGAATTACTCGTTGCTATACCTAATTTAATATTTTTACCTTTTAATAATTTTAAAAAATCTTTAGCACCTTTTTTTAACTTTATTCTATTTTTATAAAAATCTAATGCCATAAGATTCCATTCTTCTTTAATTTCATCTATTTCATCTTCTAATTTAAATCTATTTTTAAAATAATTTGCTGTTTCAGTAAAACTCATACCTTCTATATCCTTTTGTAAATCCTTTGGTAAACTATATCCTTTAGTTTCAAGATACTCAATATCTATCTGTTTCCATATCCACATTGAATCTACGATTGTACCATCTAAATCAAAAATTACCCCTTTTATATTATTAAACATAAAAAAACCCCCATTAAAAAAAGTCGACTCTATAGTCGACTTAATTTTAATATTTATTTTTATATTAGTCAAATCTTTTTTTCATAGTTTTTATTATCACCATTATAAAATATAAAAATGAAGATAATAAGATAATTGTTGCTCCCGATGGTATATTAAACCTATAGGATATATATAATCCAAATATACATAAAAACATTCCTATTACTATACTTCCAATTATCATATTTTTAAAATCATATGTAAAAAATTTAGAAATTGCAGGTGGTATTGTTAATAATGCTATTACTAATATAATTCCAACAACTTTTAATAATACAACAATTGATAAAGCTATAAACACAAATAAAAAACTTTCTAATAAAACTGATGGTATTTTTAAAACTTTTAAAAATTCTTCATCAAATAAATATGCTCTTATATGGTTAAAAAAAGCTAATATACTAAATATTAATAAAGTAGTTACTATTACCATTATATAAAGATACGTTTTAGATACAGTCAAAATATCTCCAAATAAATATGAAGTCATATCAGGAGGATAACCTGGTGTTAAACCTATAAAAAAAATCCCAAAAGCCATTCCTGTTGACCAAAATATACCTATTAAAGCATCGGATTTTGTCTTAGCTTTCCTCCCTATTTGGGATATTCCTAAAGCTGCAAGAACTGAAAAAAATATAGCTCCTAAAATTGGTTCTATACCTAAAAAATAACCTAAACCAATTCCTCCAAAGGAAGTATGGGCTATACCTCCACTCATCATAACAAGCTTTTTTTCTACAATTATAGTTCCTATAATGCCACATACTATACTAGAAAGTATTGATGCTATAATAGCATTTTGTAAAAAAGTATATTTAAAGATTACATCAATCATTTTTTTCCTCCTTATGCCTATTTAATACTCTATGGGGAGTACTTCCATGGGCTATAAGTTCAACTGGACAACCATATGTTTTTTCTAAGGTTTCTTTGTTTAATTCATTATTGTCTCCATGATAATGTAGGGTCTTATTTAAGCAGGCTACACTTTCTATATATGATGAGATAACCTCTAAATCATGGCTTACTATTATAATTGTTTTCTCTTTATTAATCATTTTTAAAATCTTATATATTTCTGATTTTGCATTAGAATCTAAACTTGCAGTCGGTTCATCTAATAATAATATATCCGGTTCCATTATTAAAGCCCTAGCTATCATTACCTTTTGAATTTGTCCTCCTGATAACTGTCCTATTTGTCTATTTTGATATTTTAATAATCCAAATGCATCCATTATTTCTCTAACCTTTTTCATTTCTTTATCCGAATATCTATGAAAAAACATTTCTTGTGATAGTTTCCCCATAAGTATAACATCCTTTACTTTTATTGGGAATTCACTATCGAAATGTGAATATTGTGGCACATAACCTAAAGGTTTATTTGTATTTAAGCTAATACTCCCCTTTGATGGTTTTAAAAGTCCTAACAAAACCTTAAGTAATGTGGACTTTCCTCCTCCATTAGGTCCAATTATTCCTAAAAATTCTTTATGTTTAACCTTCAAATTTATATCTTTAAGTGCAATAACTGAATCATAATTAACACTTAAATTTTTTATCTCAATATCATACATATAATCCTCCTAGTTAAGTACCTCATTAAAAGTAATAATTATATTCTTTATATTTTTTATATAATCCTCTGATAAAGGATTATACTTTATAGTTTTACCGTTTATTTCCGAGGCAATGGTTTTAGCCTGTTCTCCATCAAATTCTTTTTGATAAAATATATACTTTATTTCTTTTTTCCTTGCTAGGTCTATAATTTGTTGTAATCTTTTTGTCGTTGCTTCTTTTCCTGATTTTTCAATTGAAATCATATTCAGTCCATAATCATCAGAAAAATATCCTAAAGATGGATGGTATGTAATGAAATCATTATTTTTTAATCCACTTAAAGATTTTTTTATTTCATTATCAAGTCTATCTAATTCATTTAAATACTTATTTGCATTATTACTATATATATCCTTATTTTTAGGATCTAAGTTAATAAGTTCATTTTTTATTTCTTTTACCATTACTTTTACTCTTTTCGGTGAAAGCCAAATATGAGGATCTTTATTTTCCTTTACTTTCTTATTAAAATACCTAATTGGATAAAACTTACTTACTTTATCCTCTAATGCTATTAATTTTATATTTTCATTTATATCCTTTAATTTTGGTATAATATTAGCTTTTTCAGTGGGTACACCTATTGTAAAATATATTTTAGCATCACTTAATGAAATCATCTGTTTTGGAGTTGGTTTATAATTAGCTGGACTATTACCTGGTGGTATAATAGTTATAACCTTTACTAAATCCCCAGCTACTGCTTTTATAAAAGTCTTTTGAGGAACTATAGATACTGCTATTATAGGTTTGTCTTCATTTTTTATAGTATTTTCTGATATATCCTTATTTGAACACCCAACAAAAGCTAAATTTATCATAATTATAATTATACTTACATTTAAAACTTGTTTAAACTTCATTTTATACCTCCACTCGTATAATATGTTTAGAACCATAATTTAAAAGTGTTCTAAGCATATTATTTTATTTTATTTCTTATTACACTTTTACAAAGAGATATCCTAAGGCTAAAATATACTTATAGAATAATTAGCGAAG
>VEND01000065.1 GCA_009711765.1 Bacillota bacterium
GATCATTCGTTATAGAAACAATATTTGGTATACCAGGAATGGGTAAATATTTTGTTGATAGTGTTAACCAGTATGATTATACTATGATATTAGGTACTACTTTATTCTATGCAGGATTATTAATATTTATGGTATTCTTAGTTGACATAGCTTACGGATTTATAGATCCACGAATCAGAATAGACAAATAGGAGGGGAAACGATGGCTGAGACAAGTGAAAATAAATTTGAGATTATTGGTAAGAGTTCCAAGGATGCTCAAGCCATAGTAAGACCAAGTTTAACATATTGGCAAGATGCTTGGAGAAGGCTTAAGTCGAATAGATTTGCTTTTGTAGCTTTAATTATATTCAGTATTATCACGATAATGGCGATATTTGCACCAATTTTAAGTAGTCATTCCTTTAGAGAGGGAGATTTATTATTAATGAATCAAACTCCTAGTGCAGAATTTTGGTTTGGTACAGATGAATTAGGTAGAGATTTATTTGTAAGATGTTGGATGGGAACTAGATACTCATTATTTATCGGTTTCGTTGTTGCCATATTAAACTTTACCATTGGTGTTATTTACGGTGGTATCTCAGGTTATGTAGGTGGTAACGTAGATAATATTATGATGCGTATAGTTGATATTTTATTCTCTATACCATATCTATTATGGGTTATCATGCTTATGACAGTTATGGGAAGAGGACTCCATACAATAATTATGGCGATGACTATTGCCGGTTGGGGTCAAATGGCCCGACTAGTTCGTGGGCAGATATTACAAATAAAAGAGATGGAATTTGTTATGGCTGCCAGAACTCTAGGAGCAGACGCTACTAGAATTATTAGTAAACACTTAATCCCAAATACAATGGGAGTTGTAATTATAAACGTAACATTTGCTATACCACAGGCAATATTTACAGAAGCATTCTTAAGTTTCATAGGTTTAGGTATACCTGTTCCTCATGCTAGTCTTGGAACATTATCAAGAGATGGTACTCGTATGCTTCTAATACATCCATACCAGTTAGTGTTCCCATCGGTAATAATAAGTTTACTGATGCTTTCACTACAAATATTCGGTGACGGTTTAAGAGATGCACTAGATCCAAGACTAAGACAGTAAGGGAGGGGAAAAAATGACTGTAGATAAAAACAAAGTATTAATGGAGGTTGACGATTTAACAGTATCCTTTGACACATATGCAGGAGAAGTTCAAGCAGTTAGAGGAGTAAGTTTTCATGTTGATAAAGGAGAAGCATTAGCTATAGTTGGAGAGTCTGGCTGTGGTAAATCAGTTACAGCTCAGTCAACTATGCAGTTGATACCAATGCCTCCAGGAAGAATTAAAAAAGGTTCAGTTAAATTTAATGGAAAAGAATTAACAAGTCTTACAGACAAGCAAATGGAGTCTGTACGTGGTAGTGAAATAAGTATGATTTTCCAGGATCCGATGACGTCATTAAACCCTACTATGAAAGTAGGAAAGCAGATCATGGAAAGTTTAATTAAACACCAAAATATGACAAAAAGTGAGGCTAAGGAAAAAGCTATAGATATGCTTGATATGGTTGGTATTCCAAAGCCAGATAAACGTGTTGAGCAGTATCCTCACCAATATAGTGGTGGTATGAGACAGAGAGCTATGATAGCTATAGCACTTGCTTGTAATCCAAAGCTTTTAATAGCTGATGAGCCTACAACTGCACTTGATGTTACTATTCAAGCGCAAATACTTGATCTTATGAAGGATTTACAAAATAGATTGGATACATCAATTATTCTTATAACCCATGACCTTGGAGTTGTTGCTGATATAGCACAAAGAGTAGTTGTTATGTATGCAGGTAAGATAATAGAGTCAGGTACTTTAGATGAAATATATTATGAAGCTCAACATCCTTATACTTGGGGATTATTACAATCAGTACCACGATTAGATGTTAAAACTAAGGAGAAACTTGTACCAATTCATGGTACACCACCGGATTTATTTTCTCCTCCAGAAGGATGTCCTTTTGCGGCTAGATGTGCAAATGCTATGACAATTTGTAAAGAGAAAATGCCAGAGAAAACTTTCGTAAGTGATGAGCACTTTGTTAAGTGTTGGTTACAAGATGAAAGGGCTCCTAAAGTTACTAACCCTGTAGTAGAAGGGAGGAAAAACAATGGCTAAGGATCTATCAAATAAAAAGAATTTACTTGAAGTAAAAAATCTAAAAAAATACTTTGATATGGGAAGAGGATCTGACTTAAAGGCAGTAGATGATATTTCATTTACAATAAGAGAAGGTGAAACCTTAGGATTAGTTGGTGAGTCTGGTTGTGGTAAGTCTACAACAGGAAGAACACTAGTAAGATTATATGAAGCAACTGGCGGTGAAGTTATATTTGATGGGATGAATGTGCATAAATTAAACAAAAAAGAAATGGTTAAATATGCAAGAGAAGCCCAAATGATATTTCAAGACCCTTATGCTTCATTAAATCCTCGTATGACTGTATCGGATATAATAGGTGAAGGTATAGATATTCATGGATTATATAAAGGTAAAAAGAGACAGAAAAGAATTTATGAATTATTAGAAACAGTTGGTCTTAACAGAGAGCATGCAAATAGATTCCCACACGAATTTAGTGGTGGACAAAGACAACGTATAGGAGTAGCTAGAGCATTAGCTATAGAGCCTAAATTTATTGTATGTGATGAGCCTATTTCAGCATTGGATGTTTCTATCCAGGCACAGGTTGTAAACTTATTAGAAGAATTACAGGAAGAATTAGGATTAACATATCTGTTTATAGCCCATGATTTAAGTATGGTTAAGCATATATCAGATAGAATTGCTGTTATGTATCTTGGAGCGATGATGGAGATTACAACAAGTCAAACATTATATGATGAACCACTTCATCCATATACTCAAGCTTTATTATCAGCTATACCAATTCCTGATCCTGAAATTGAAAGAAATAGAGAGAGGATGATTCTTGAAGGGGATGTACCAAGTCCAATAGATCCTCCTCCAGGATGTAAATTCCAAAACAGATGTCAGTATTGTAAAGATATTTGTAGAGAAAAAGCTCCAGAATTAAGAGAAGTTAAACCAGAACATTGGGTTGCTTGTCACTTAGTTAAATAAATAGTTTAAAAACCACAGCGTAAGAGCTGTGGTTTTTTTTATTGTATAAGAAAGTATAAATTTTTTTGATATAATAGAGTAGGTGAAAGTCAGATGATGTCTATACCACAGAATTTATGCAAACTATTTACAGTAAAAATATGGTTACGCTTAAGGAGGTAACTATGGGTACTGGAATAATCAAAAAAATATTGATAGATCATTGGGATGAATTTTACAAACTTTATGACTACAAAATAAGAAAAGTGGTAAAAGATGAAGTTGAAAAGATAA
>VEND01000128.1 GCA_009711765.1 Bacillota bacterium
CTAATTCTCCGGCTTGTTTAGCTAGAAGCTTGTTAGTTGATATTCCTATATTTACAGTAAAACCTAATTCTTTAAAAATTCTATCTCTTATCTTATAAGCAGCTTTTAATGGATTTCCAAAATGTTTATCCATTTTAGTATAATCAAGGAAACATTCATCTACACTAAATACCTCTATAAAAGGAGAATACTCCTTTAAAAGTTTTCTAAGAGCTCTACTACTCTTTATATATAAATTATAATTTGGTGGTACTATAACTAAATCGCTACATTTCATCCTAGCTTCCACAATGCTTTCTCCAGTCTTTATTCCAGCCTTCTTTGCTAACTGTGATTTCGCTAAAACTATTCCATGTCTTGTATTTTGATTTCCTCCTATAACAGAAGGAATATTTCTTAAATCCCTTTTAACCCCTAATTGTTTTTCATAAGCTGCTTGAAAGGATAAAAAAGCCGAATTTACATCAATATGCATTATGGTTTTAGAATTTTCACTTTCCATTTCTGAACCTCCATGATTATATTATTCGAACGTCTGTTCGTATAATATATTATATCACTTTCATTTAATTTTTAGAAGTAGTTTTGAAGTTTTTCAAAAAAAGTAAATTTATTTTTACAAAAAAATAAAAAAACTGGGCTGAGAGCCAGTTTTTAAAGAGGGGGATTTATATTTAAATCTATCGGTTATAGATAGTAGCTTTAATATTTCCTTCTATATATATGAAAACATATTTTTAAAATTTTTTCATTAACTTATTATTATTAAAGTGTTATATATTTGTTAAATCGAATTAAATAGGGGATGAAGGACTGATAATCAGTCCTTCATAAGGGGGATCTTTAAATGATAGAGTTTATTATCTTCTATCTTATTATTAAAATACCCCCATAATTTACTCTGTAAACATTTTTAGTGATATTCTATTATTTTTCTACAACTTTATACAAGAATATTCACATCTGCTAAGTAATATATGTCTCTTTTAGAAGTCCTTTTTTCATAATTAGCTAAAACTCTCTTTTCAATAAGGTTATAAAAAAACATAACATCGCCTCCTAATTGATAATAATTTTCATTTTCTCCTTATATATAATTTACCCTCACTAATTATATATAAACACATTTTGATAATTTAATTGTTAAAAAAAGGTAGTTTTTTTGTTATGGAAAAGTTAAATTTACCTATATTAAGATTTTTTAATTTATTTTCTTTTTCCCTTTAAACATTATACTCTTTTAATAATTAAAATTTAGGAGTATAATATTAGATGGATAATACTAAAAATAGGAGGAATTAAAATGTCAAAGGTTATTGATAAGTTTGTAAATTACATAAAGTACGATACAAAGTCTGATCCTAATTCAAATACTTTTCCAAGTACAAATAAGCAATTTAATCTTGCTAATTTACTTGTTAAAGAATTAAAAGAAATAGGACTTAAAGATGCTTCTTTAGATGAGTTTGGATATGTTTTTGCTACCTTACCTTCTAATATGGAAAAAGAAGTTCCTACAATAGGATTTATTGCCCATATGGATACAGCTCCCGATATGTCTGGTGAAAACGTTGCACCTAAATTTGTTAAAAATTATAATGGTGAAGATATTATTTTAAATGAAGAGAAAAATATTATTCTATCTCCTAAGGATTTTCCTGATTTGAAAAACTACATAGGTAAAAATTTAATAACAACTGATGGAACTACACTTTTAGGTGCTGATGATAAAGCTGGTATAGCAGAAATAATGACGGCTTTAGAATATTTAAGTAATAACCCTGAAATAAAGCATGGAACTATTAAAGTTGCTTTCACTCCTGATGAAGAGGTTGGACAAGGGGCAGATAAATTTGATGTTGAAAAATTCGGAGCTGATTTTGCTTATACAGTAGATGGCGGTCCTATAGGTGAACTTGAATATGAAAACTTTAACGCTGCTGGTGCTAAAATAACAGTAAATGGTAGAAATGTCCACCCAGGCTCTGCTAAAAATAAAATGATAAATTCAATGTTAGTAGCCATGGAATTAAACTCTATGCTACCTGTTTGTGAAAAACCTGAATACACAGATAATTATGAAGGTTTTTATCACTTAATTGATTTTAAAGGTGAAGTTGAAAAAACAACTCTAAACTATATAATAAGAGATCATGATAAAGATAAGTTTTTAGCTAAAAAAGATAGAATTAAAAAGATTACAGATTATTTAAATGATAAATATGGTAATAATACAGTCAATCTACAACTTAAAGACCAATATTTTAATATGAAAGAAAAAATAGAACCTGTAATGCATATAGTTAATACAGCAAAGAAAGCTATGGAAGAATTAGAGATAACCCCTGATATTAAACCTATACGTGGTGGTACTGATGGTGCAAGACTTTCATATATGGGACTTCCTACACCTAATTTATTCACTGGTGGCCATAACTTTCATGGTAAATTTGAATACATTCCTACTGAATCCATGGAAAAAGCAGTGGAAGTTATCATTAAAATAGTTAATCTTAATTCAAAATAATAAAGGGCCCTTTAAAGGGCCCTTTTATATCTCATTATGTCTAAAACAATCTACTACATGATCATTTACCATACCTACAGCCTGCATATATGCATAACATATTGTAGGTCCTACAAATTTAAATCCTCTCTTTTTTAAATCTTTACTCATTTGCTTTGATTCTTCTGTTTTTGTAGGAACCTCTTTAAGACTTTTCCAACTATTTTTTATCTGTTTCCCTCCTACAAACTGCCATATATATTCATCAAAACTTTTAAACTCCTTTTTTATTTTTAAATAAGCTTTAGCATTTTTTATAGTTGCCTTTATTTTTCTTTCGCTCCTTACTATACCTTTATTATTTAATAATTCATTAACTTTATCATTATCATATTTTGCGATTTTTTCAGCATCGAAATTATCAAAGGCAATTCTATAGTTTTCTCTCTTTTTTAATATAGTAATCCAACTTAATCCTGCTTGGGCCCCTTCTAAAATTAGATACTCAAAAAGTAATCTATCATCATGTACTTCAACTCCCCATTCATTATCATGATAGTCAATATATATCTTATCATTTGATACCCAACTACATCTTCTCATTTTTTTCCTCCTCAAAAGTAATATGTTCCGTCAAAAAAATTAACTTATTTGATATATTTCCAGTGCTAAATCATTGAAATTTAAAGATTTAGCAGGATTTTTAAGTTCTCCCCCCTAAGATTAATGGTAGAGTCACCAATAAATAATACAAAAACCACTATCAAAAGGAGGAGAAAAAATTGTTTTCTAATACTTCTTTCGAAAAGTTTAAACGTGTTTTTATTGGTCCAGTTTTATATTCATTACTATATGCTATAAAATTTTTATCTAATTTTTATTCTTGTA
>VEND01000019.1 GCA_009711765.1 Bacillota bacterium
ATAAAATGAGTGAAAAGGTAGATAATCTAGAAAGTCAAGCAGATGCAGAAGCAGAGCTTAATGATATTATGGATGGCGATGAATTAGAAGATGAGTTTGATAAATTACAATCGAAAGATGATGAAGTAGTTGACGAATTAGAGGCTTTAAAAAAGAAAATGGGTAAATAAATATTATTTTTAAATATACCTAATAGAGTAGAGAGTAACTTACTACTTTATTGGGTATTTTCTTAATAAAAGTAATATCTTAAGAAATTATAAAAAGATAATGTGGGTAATAATAATATAAACATAAAAAGGAGGGATTATTTTGTTTTATACTAGTATTTCAAGTTATTATGAATATATATTTCCTTTAAAAAGGGAAAAAGTAAAATTTGCCTTAGACGGATTAGCTAGTAATGAAAATATATTAGATGTCGGATGCTCTACAGGGAAATTAGCAAGGGCTATAAGTGAATATGGTCATTCAGTGATAGGGATAGACCTTGATAAAGATATGATTTCAATTGCAAAGGAATATGAGAATGATAAGTTAAGTTTTTATAAAATGAATATGCTTGATATAGATAAAAATTTTTCAGAAAGTATATTTGATGAAATATTATGTTTTGGTAATACTTTAGTCCACTTACAAAATAATAAAGATGTTTTAAACCTTTTTAAAAAAATAAGACTATTACTTAAAGAAGGTGGAAAATTTAAATTTCAGGTAATTAATTATGAAAAAGTATTAAATGAAAATCTTAATGGTCTACCTACTATTGAGAATGAAAAAGTAAAGTTTATAAGGGAATATAAACTGATTAATGGATTGATTGAATTTAAGACTAAGTTAATTATTAAGGATGAAAATAAAGTAATTAAAAATAAAATTATGTTACTTCCAATAGGAAAAGATGAAATATTAAAGTTATTAAAGGAGGCAGGATTTAAAAAGATTAATTGTTTTAGTAGCTTTAGTAAAGAATCTTTTGATAAAAGTAAGTTACCACTAGTGATAGAGGCTAGTTAAAAATAAATAAAATCACTATAAGGAGGAGGTTTATATTAATAAATATATATCAATAATAGCATTAATAGTATTAGTATTGATTATAATTTTATTTAACAATTCTAATGGATTTTTTGTAGAAAATGAAGTAATGATGGTATCACAACAGGATAAAAGTGATTTAGTAACTGTTAAAGATAAATCAAAAATAAATAAAGTTAGAGATATTATTAAAAATGTAAAATTTCAATACGATGATTCTAATAAAGAATTTCTAGTAGATTTAGATAATTCAGAATATGAAATTAGACTGGTAAATAAAAGAAAAGATGAAGTGATTTTTATTATGTGGATATGGGAAGACGATAATTCTGATAGATTTATTATTTTTAATACTAGTAGTGGGGAATATGGGTATTTAGATGGCGAAGATATGTATAATATGCTAAATATTGAGTCTGTAAATAACTCTGTGCTTTTGAAAAAAGATTACTCCTAACTGACAATCATGAATATCCTATTTTTCTTTGTGGAAATATAGGAATATAGATGACTACTCTTATTGCCAGTTTGCCATTGACATTGAGCCTCTGTGGTCATGGTTCGTTGCCAAGGGGCGATAGCCCTTAAAGGATTGGCATCGCCATCTTTAGGCTACCATGACCACTTCTCAATGTAAATGGTTCGCTTCGCCAAACTTATAATGCTATTACTTTTAGTTTTATTTTCGTAATCAAACTTATTATTTTCTTAAATTATGCTATTTATTCATAAAATAGCATAATTTTGGTAAAAATAATTATTATGAGATTCTTTGCCTTCGGCAACTAATGCTAAGGCTACCCTATATTGTAGAGTAAGATTTTTAAAATTATTTAGTATTAAACTTGCTTTAAATATAGGGTTTTATTCTATCTTCAAAGAAAATTAATAACTGATTAAGAACTAGATCCCAGTTTCTTTGTCGTTGAGTCCACTTATTCATTATGTTCTTTGAAGATAGATATAAAATTTTCTCTAATGATTGGTCATGAGGAAAAACTGACTTAGTTTTTGTAACTTTTCTAAATTGACGATGTAAACTTTCTATAATATTGGTTGTATACATGATTCTTCGAATATCTTCAGGATATTTGAAAAATGGTGATAAAATATCCCAATTCATTTCCCAACTTTTAAATACAAACGGGTATTTTTTACCCCATTTTTCTTTAAGCTCATTTAGATTTTCATACGCTGTTTTTTCATTAACAGCTTTATAAACAGCTTTAAAATCTTTTGCAAATTCTCTTCTATGCTTATAAGATACATACTTAAAGGAATTTCTAAGTTGGTGTATTATGCATCTTTGCATTTCTGCATTAGGATAAGCTGCTTGAACTGCTTCTTTAAATCCTGTCAATCCGTCTACACTAAAAATTAAAACATCTTTTAAACCTCTATTTTTCAACTCATTTAAGACTCCAAGCCAAAATTTTGACGACTCACTTTCACCTATCCAGATACCTAATATTTTTTTAAAACCATCTAGTGTGATACCTAGTACAACATATGCTGCCTTTTTCTTTATTTGACCATCTTCTCTTACGCTAAAATGTATTGCATCCATAAATATAAAAGGATATACAGATTCAAGTGGCCTATTTTGCCATTGTTTTATTTCAGGAATTAATTTATCTGTTATTTTACTTACCATTTCTGCTGACATTTCTATTCCATAAATGTCACTTAGTTGGTCATGTATGTCTCTTGTTGACATACCCCTACCATATAAAGATATGACTTTATCTTCAACTCCTGAGATATTCCTAGTATTTTTTGGCACAACAACAGGTTCAAATTCTCCTTTTCTATCTCTCGGTATTTTTAAATCCATTTCTCCGAACTTAGTCTTTACATTCTTATCAGAATGACCATTTCTTCTATTGTCAGTATATTTATTTTTCTTATCACCCTTAGAGTAACCAAGTTCTACATCTAACTCAGCTTCTAACATTTCCTGTAAGGCATCTTTAAACATATCCTTTAAATAGTCGTGAAGATCATCTGCAGTTTTCAAATTTCCATCAGTTATCATTTTTCTTAAAACTTCTTTTGACATTGTACTCATAAAAAAACTCCCTTCTGGTTTTAGTATTATTACTAATTATTGCCAGAAAGGAGTTCTTTTTTATTGTATAAGAAAGTATAAATTTTTTTGATATAATAGAGTAGGTGAAAGTCAGATGATGTCTATACCACAGAATTTATGCAAACTATTTACAGTAAAAATATGGTTGCGCTTAAGGAGGTAACTATGGGTACTGGAATAATCAAAAAA
>VEND01000056.1 GCA_009711765.1 Bacillota bacterium
TAATTAAGAGCCTTATTATTCATGAAGTCGTAAAAAGCATCCCTTTTTGGTCTTTGTCCTTTAGCAAGCCACATGAAGCATATATCTCTTTCACATAACTTTACAATTTTGTCAACGCTTCTTATGCCTCTCATATTTGCATAGACTATAAGTGCGTACATCATAATTGGATTATACCCTTTTCTTCCCTTATTACTGTACCTAGCTATAAGCAGGTTAAAATTCAACTCCTCCAATACTTTTTTTAAGGTGTAGACTGCATCGTCTTTAGGTAATCCAATTTGATAAAGGTTAAAGTTTACAATTTTTTGTTGTCCTATATCGAAATAATCGTTATAATAGTAATTGTTCATGGTAGTTATATAATATCATATTATATGACGGAAATGGGATGGTTTTCGTTAGCCATCCTTTTTTTCTTTTTTAAATTTAAAAACAGTACAATGATTATGTCATTGTACTGTTTTTTTTAGCTATCTATTTCCCGACAGTCCCTTTTTTAAATTTCTTTTACAGCTTTTTCTATTCTCTCTAAACCCTCTTTTAAAACCGAACGAGGACAAGCTATATTCATCCTTTTAAAACCTTTCCCTCCTGGACCAAAGTCTTCTCCATCATTTAAAGCTACTTTCGCTTTATTTATTATTAAATCTTTTAACTTTTCATTATTTAATTCTAATCCATTAAAATCAATCCACATTAAATAAGTACCCTCTGGCCTTATAACATTAACATTAGGAATATCATCAATGAAATCCATAACAAATTTAACATTTCCTTCAAGATACTCTAATAACTCCTCTAGCCATTTTTCTCCATAATTATATGCAGCCTCTAAGGCAACCATCCCAAAAATATTAGCCATTCCTATATGTAGATTATCAATTACTTTATTAAATTCTATCCTTAGTTTTTCATTAGGAATAATAATTGAAGATGCGGATAATCCTGCAATATTAAAGGTTTTACTCGGTGCTAGACATGTTATAGTATTATTAGCTAATTTATTAGATATATTAGAAATGGGTATATGCTTAGAACCTTTATATATTATATCTGAATGTATTTCATCAGAAACTATCACTATATCATTTTTAAGACATATCTCCCCTAATGTTTTTAACTCCTCTTCACTCCATACCCTTCCTATAGGATTATGGGGACTACAGAGGATTAATAGTTTAACCTTAGAATCTATTTTCTTTTCTAGATCTTCAAAATCCATTACATAACGCCCATTTTCAAACTTTAATTCATTATCTATTAATTGTCTTCCATTATTTTTTACAGATTCAGAAAACGGAAAATATACAGGTGATTGTATAATAACTTTATCCCCTGGTTTTGTATAGGCATTTATAGCTATATTTATAGCAGGAACAACTCCTGGAGTATAAGTTATCCATTCTTTTTTTATATCCCAATTATGTCTTTTATTTGTCCAATTAATTATAGCATCATAAAAGGAATCAGGGCTTTTTGTATATCCATAAACTCCATGTTCGGCTCTTTTTTTTATTGCCTCATTTACTTCTTTAGGTACTTCAAAATCCATATCAGCAACCCACATTGGAAGCAAATCCTTCCTTCCAAAATATAAATCTACATGATCCCATTTTATACAATCAGAACCTTCCCTATCAATAATTTCATCAAAATTATACTTCATTATATCTGCTCCTTTCATAACTTTATTTCACTAACTAACCCTTCTATAATACTTATTTATTTCCTTCTATTATATGTTAAAAAAAGTATAATTTATTATTAGATGACAATAATAAAAATAAATATTGATTAGGGGGTTTTACTATGAGAATTCCTAAGCATATAGGCATAATACCCGATGGAAATAGGCGTTGGGCATTAAATAAAGGACTTAATAAACAAGAAGGATATGTAAATGGACTTGACCCTGGACTTAAACTTTTTAAGTTATGTAAAAACTTAGGTGTTAAGGAAATGACATACTATGGTTTTACAATGGATAATACAAAAAGACCTTCTATACAAACTAAAGCCTTTACTAAAGCCTGTATAAAAGCTGTAAAAATGTTAAGTAAAGAAGATGCATCATTACTTGTTATAGGAAATACTGATTCTCCTAAGTTTCCTAAAGAATTAATTCCCTATACTAAAAGAAAAACTTTTGGTTCAGGGGAAATGAAAGTTAATTTTTTAGTCAATTATGGTTGGAAATGGGATCTAAATAATACTTCTAAAGATAAATCTAAAAGTATAATTAATGCTTTAAAATCTAATGACATCTCAAGGGTAGATTTAATTATTAGATGGGGCGGTAGAAGGAGGTTAAGTGGATTCTTACCTGTCCAATCTGTTTATTCTGACTTTTATGTAGTTAATGATTATTGGCCAGATTTTAAACCTGAACATTTTTATGATGCAATAAAATGGTATGATAATCAAGATATAACCCTAGGAGGTTAATAGAACATGGAAGTTTTTTATTTAAAACTTCCATGTTCTTTATTTTTAATGGCTACAGCTCTGACCGGTGAACCATCAGCGTCTAAAGTCTTTAAAGGTAAAATACTTAAAATGAAGTATTCACTATTTATATTATCTAAATTAGTTAAATTTTCAATAATTAATATATCTTTACTTAAAAGAATTTTATGTACAACAAATGATTCTGAATCAATTTTATCTATTGATATAGTATCTATACCTATGCCCTTTAAATTAAATTCTTTTAGATAGTTAGCAGCTTCAATACTTAATGATGGAAAATCTAAGAAATATTCTTTTTCTCCCCAGTATTTACTCCAACCAGTTTTTAAAATAATGAATTCAACCTTAGCTATTTTTTCTTTATATTTAGATAAATCATTAATTTCAATATATTCTTTATCTAGTTTTGAAAAATCTAGTACTGTTGATTTTCCTATATACCTATCTATTGATAATTCATCTAAACTACTTCCCTTACTTAACATATGCCTTGGAGCATCGATATGTGTGCCTGTATGGGAATACATACTAAGTTTTGTTTCCATAAATCCATCCTTTTTATGAGTATTAGAAACTTTAAATACCGGTGGTTCAGTTTTAGGAAAGACTGGCATATTTGAATGGATAGTATGTGTTAAATCTATGACTTTCATAATATATACCTCCTCTATATTAATATGTTCCGTCAAAAAAATTAACTTATTCTGATATATTTCCAGTGCTAAATCATTGAAATTTAAAGATTTAGCAGGATTTTTAAGTTCTCCCCCCTAAGATAAATGGTAGAATCACCAATAAATAATAC
>VEND01000035.1 GCA_009711765.1 Bacillota bacterium
AATGAAATTGAGAAACTGGCGTCCTTGCCAGATTTTTAGCATGAGGAACAGGTTGCAGCACATAACATAGCATTCTCGTCACCCTATAGAAAACATATAGGGCGACAGAGAATGCTCGCACCGTTATCTGTAATAGCAGAATGATAAAAATCTATATATAAAGGGATAAGGGGGATACAAATTGAAAAAAACAAGTTTAATTCCAATTTTTTTATTAGTATTAGTATTAATATTAATGTCAATAGATTACACAGAGAAATCTGAGTTAAATGTCGATAACACAGAGAAAGATATAGTAAAATACAATGATAATTATAAAGCAGTTAATAATTATACTTCGAAGGATGTAAACAAAAAAATAAAACATAATACTGAAACGAAGGAAATTACTAACTTTAAAGAAAGAATAGAAAATACGAACAAGAAAATGGATGATCTAGAAAAGACCAAAAATAAAAGGAGTATTGATTTCTCGCAACTTAGTGAGGAGGATAAAATTAAAATGGAAGAAAGAGCTATGGAACTAGAGAAAAGAGCTAAAGAACTAGAAGAAAATATGAAAAAAGTTATACAGGAAGCTGAAGAAGTAAAAAAAGAAATCAAAAGATAATTAAATAAGAACAGTGATAATTAATAAGGCACTCGGTAGAGATTGTAGAGTAGCTAATAAAAAGATTAAGGATTATTAACTGAAACTATATGTAAATTATATAAGGTTATAAACATATTTTACATAAAATGGTCTTGACTGCTACTACAGATAACAAGCCATTATCGACATACTACAAAAGGCGTGTAGTATGTCGATAATGGCAAGGACGTTAGCACGCCATTTTAATTTAAAAGTTTAGAGGTTAGAAATACAGGTAATAAAAACGCATTCTATCGGTTTGTGATTAGTAGACAGAAATACTTAAGTGGAATTTAGAAATAAGCACTACATACTTACACAATTTTATAAAGGGGGGATATAATGGACTTAATTCATTATCTCGGTAAAAAGATGGAAGGGGAATTGATAGAGAGCCCCTTTAGTGCATGGAAATGGTTTGAAGGGAAAAGACTACAACCGTATATATTAGATAGTACAAAAAAACAAACTGATATAGAAAATATCTTATGCTATTCAGAAAAGAACTTGTATATTATAGTTAAAACCAATCAAGAAGTACTTAAGTATAGAGATAGGTCTTACCAGAATGGAGATGGATTTCATTTTGTATTAGCTAAGCCTAGGGAGGATTATTTACCTACTAATGAGTTTTATGTTATAGCGATTAGTCCTTTAGATACAAGTTGGCGTAATAAGTTTATTTGGTATAAAAATGTTGATTTGTCTATGAAATCATTAGAAACAACTAAGGTAGAAATCTATAAAAAGGGAAGGGAACATTTTATTCTTGTACAGATACCTTGGAATGAAATTGAACCATTAAAAGGTTTATTATTTAAAGCTTATGGATTTAATATAAGTTATGTACAAAGCGTTAAAGAAGGCAAGAATATTTACATGTTGAAGGAAGATAGATATATTCAGAATGAGCTATCACCTAGAGAATATTTAGTCTATAAATTTGAAGAACCCAAAGCAATTGAACAAATCGAATACCATATAGATTTGAGCACAAAACATTGTGATACTTCGCAGATGGTGTTTATTAAAATAGCGATAGTTGGTGACAGAAAAATTCAGTTCGAATTGAAAGTACTAGAACAGAATACTATTATTTTACGAGAACATTTTGAAGCATGTGAAGGTTTAACAAGAATAGAATTTCCGTTAATAATTAGCAAACTATCTCATGGAAATCATAAACTAACTATTGAATTAAACAGTAAGAGTTTTCATGCAAAAGAAGAAAGAAATATATATATTTATGATCAGACTCGATTTAAAAGACTATCAGAAGACATCAAAAAGCTTTGGGATGAAAATGATGAAGAAGGTAGAATTAAAGAAAGTATTGCTTCATTAAGATTTTATGATAAGAACTTGTGGAAATTGTTAACAGTTCTAAAAAGTTATGAGAGCTTCGATGGCATTCAGTATTTTTATGAAAAAATTACTGAAGATTTAAAGAAAGTAAGAGCTGGAGATCATTTATTTGAGAAAGGGAAAATTGTTCGATTAGGACATCTGAGTCAATTAGATAATAGTTTAGAACCATATTCAATCTTTATCCCAAGTAATTACAAGGAGAATGAGAATTATAAGTTACTAGTTTTTCTACATGGTAGTGGTAGCGATGACAGATCAATTAAAAATAATGTTTTATTACATAGATTTGCAGAAGAGCATAATATGATTTTATTAGCACCATATGCTAGAGGAACGTCACATTTTTACTGTACTAAAGAAGCTATGGAAGATGTGGTTGAACTTACAATTAAAATATCACGATTGCTATCTATTAAGGATAACCATATACTATTAGGAGGTTTTTCTATGGGAGGATATGGAGCCTACAGAATCTATGATTATTCACCTCAATTATTCCATGGACTAGTGGTTTTTTCTGGGCATCATAGTCTAGGTGAAACTTACGGAGGGGCTGATTATAGTAAAGATGATAAGTTACCATTATTCGAAAGAATACCTATGATTGTATTTCATGGGACCGAAGATCGAAACTGTAGCTATGAAGAGCTTAAACCTTTCTTTAACAAACTTAGTGATCAGCGTAATAAATGTGAAATACATATTAAAAATGATGTGGGTCACAGCTGTTTAATTAAAGAGTGGTATGAACCCTTAGCAGAGTGGATAAGTAAGCATTATTAGGATCAAATAATTTGATAAAAATTAAAAATATAGAGCAGAACAATCATTATTAGTATTTTAACATGCGTTATTTAAGAATTAAAACACTCATGCAAGTGTATTTAGAGTATCTGGATAAGATTAATAATTTACTTGCTTTGGATGTGTAGAATATTGACGTGTAATTAAAACAGCGTCTAACATAGCATTTACAGACAGTTCACAAAAAGCGTGTGAACCATCGCAAATGCTAGGATCGTTATGTAACATATGATATTTAAAGTTATGATTGTATATAGGGAAATGCAAAGGGATGAAAAGATGATAAGAAAAAACAGTTGGTGTGAATGTAAAATAAGGTAACGAGCTTATGTTAGAACATAAAATAAACATAATGGATGATAAGAATAAACCAGAAAAAATACAAGGATAGAGGGATTTCTCTAAAGGTGGAGT
>VEND01000070.1 GCA_009711765.1 Bacillota bacterium
ATAAAATATACTCTTAATTTAAACCTGTTTTTTTGCTAAAAAACCTAGGTTCTATTAAAGTTACCCTTTTTTAATCACTTCTTTTACTTTCTTTTAAAAATTCTCCTTGACATATTACCAGGTTGCTATTAAATTATGGATTTTTTTATACCCTTAGTTATCTTTTCTCCCACTGGCCCTTTTCTTAATAAATTTAATTGATTTAAATAATCCTTATTTATTTTTTCAAATTCCTTAATTTCATATCCTAAATGTTTAGAAGCATTTAAACCTGCTAAGTGCCCCTCAACCATAGCGCTACTTGCCTCTTCAACTCCAGCTACATCCCCTGCTATAAAAATCCCTTTAACTGTTGTTTGCATAAATTTATCCCTTAAAGGAACAAAACCTCCAAGTTCTTTAATATACTTCATTTTGCAACCAGCCTGCCATAACAACTCTGTTAATGGACTAAGTCCAACAGCAATACATAAAACGTCTATATCCATTTTCTTTTCAGTGCCTTTAATAGAATTAAAGTTTTTATCAACTTCTGTTAAAACAACACCTTCTAAAAAATCTTTGCCATATGCTTTTTTAACGCTACATTTAGTATATATATCTACTCCCATTCTTCTTACCTTACTAGCATGTACAGAATATCCTCCTATATAAGGAGCCGCATCTATTATTGCCTTAACATTAACATTAGCTTGCAATAATTGATAAGATACTATAAGTCCTATATTTCCTGCTCCAACCATTAATACATCATCACCTGGCTTAACACCATATACATTCATTAAAGTCTGAACAGCTCCTGCTCCATAAATTCCAGGTAAATCATTATTAATAAATCCTAAGGGCTTTTCACTAGCACCTGTAGCTATTATTATTGATTTAGGTTTAATTTTTTTATACTTACCCTTAGATTCTAATGTGACAACACCATCATCATATATCCCTAAGACTGTGGTATCATTAAGTACTTTTATAGACTCATTATTTTTAATTTCTTTAAGTAAAATATTTTTAATATCAATTCCTCTATAAGAAGCATATTGCTTTTCAGATCCAAAAAACATATGGGTTTGTTTTACTAACTGTCCTCCTAAACTTTCAAACCTATCGACAAGTAAAACATTACACCCTTTTTTAGCAGCTGTTATAGAAGCACTCATCCCAGCTGGACCCCCTCCAATTACTAAAAGCTCAACATCTTTCATAGTATATTCCCCTTTCCTTTCTGATTTTTTATAACCATACCTTCTTTTAAGGGTTCAATACAGGTTTTTACGTTTGGTTCTCCATTAACTTCCATAAAACATGAAGAACAATTACCTATAGCGCAAAATAAGCCCCTAGGTCTTGATTTATCTATACTGTGACTAATTACTTTTACTTCATTAGCATGTAAACTAGCTAAAATTGTTTCCCCTTCGTATCCAATAAGCTTCTTTCCATTATAAGTAAAAGTTATTTCTTTACCCCTTTTAAAAGATAAGATTGGATGTTTATTTATTCTCATATAACTCCCTCCAATAATTACTTATTAAAAACAAGATACCTATTATAATAACTATGACAAGCCCTTTTGTTATATGACAGTTAAAATATTGAAATTGACAATGCTAGGTTTACACCTTACAATTAAAGAGACTATATGTAGCCTTTTGGCACAAAGGAGTGATATCATGATAGTCTTATCATGTAATAACATTTCAAAAAGCTATGTTGTAGAAAATATATTAAAGGATATATCATTCTCTATAAACAATGGAGAAAAAGTGGGATTAGTTGGTCTAAATGGTGCTGGTAAAACTACTCTTTTTAAAATTCTTACAAATCAAATTTCTAAGGATTCTGGAGAGATTTATATATCTAAGGATTGTAAAATTGGATATTTAGAACAAAGTAACCAGATATTAAGTGATAAAACTGTTTTTGATGAAGCATTAGAAATTTTTAAACCCCTTATTAAAATGGAAAAGGACTTAAGGGATTTAGAAGAAAAAATAAGTATAGAAGGAAGTAAAGCTAATTCAAAAAGCTTAGAAAAACTCATGAATAAATACTCAAGACTTTCTGAAAATTTCAAAGAACAAAACGGATATGGATATGAAAGTGAAATAAGGGGAGTACTAAAGGGGTTAGGATTTGATGAAAACCAATTTTACCAACCTATTAATCAGCTTAGTGGTGGTCAAAAGACAAGGGTTATTTTAGCAAAACTGCTTTTACAAAAGCCAGATTTACTTTTACTTGATGAACCAACAAACCATTTAGATCTTGAAGCTATTAATTGGCTTGAAAGATATATTAACGAATATAAGGGTGCAGCCTTAATAATTTCCCATGATAGATATTTTCTAGATGCAACTGTAAGTAAAATTTTTCATTTAGAAAACTCTAATTTAGAAATATATAATGGTAATTACACAACATACATGAAAAAAAGAAAAAAACAACTTGAATTATTAACAAAGAAATACGAAGAACAACAAAGAGAAATTAAAAGACAGGAAGATATTATTAAAAATCTTTCTCTCGGTGGAAAAAGAGCCAAAAGACAAGCAAAAAGTAGACAAAAAATGCTTGATAAGGTTAAAAAAATGGATAAGCCTAGTAGTGAATCAGGTACTGTAAAGTTAAGATTTGAACCTAAAGTAAAAAGTGGTACCGACGTTTTAAAGGCAGATAATATATCTAAATCCTTTGATACTTTAAATTTATTTGAAAACATTAATTTTAGAATATATAGAGGTGAAAAAGTAGGTCTTATCGGTCCTAATGGAATAGGTAAAACTACACTTTTTAATATTATATTAGGTAATATGAAAAAATTTAAAGGAGAGTTATCCCTAGGTCATAAAGTTAACATGGCATATTACGATCAAGAACAGTCAAATTTAAATGATGAGAAAACTATTGTTGATGAAATTTGGGATGAAAACCCTGATTTTGATCATTACAAAATAAGGTCAATGCTAGCTAGATTTCTCTTTCAAGGTGATGATATATTTAAAGAAATTAAAGATTTAAGTGGTGGAGAAAAAAGTAGAGTATCACTACTTAAACTAATGCTTTCAGAGGCGAATTTTCTATTAATGGACGAGCCTACTAATCATTTAGATATTGATTCAAAGGAAGTTTTAGAGGATGCATTATCTAATTATGATGGAACTTTATTTGTAATATCCCATGATAGATACTTCCTTAATA
>VEND01000146.1 GCA_009711765.1 Bacillota bacterium
TAGATAGTATTAGAACGATGAATTTATTATTATCAATAACTATTGGGTTTATAGCTATGCTTTCTAAAAATAGAAAAGAAAGCATATTAGGTCTATGCATTTCTAAACTATCAAAGAGAATTTATGGGATACCAGAGTTTGATTATTATGCATTAGTAGATGGTATTTATACAATATTAAAAAAAGCAATGTCTGGTATAGAAAATTTCATGCCTAAGCCCTTGTATAAAATCAAGCAATCACAACAGTTAATAATGCATAAAGCCTTTGTTTAACCGTGCTTTGACGATTTTAAATTTGTATTTTGGGGAAACTCGAAATAAAAATTAGGATTGAAAAATTGATTTAAATCTTTGGTTAATACTACATTTTTAGATATAATTTAAACTAAGTATTATTTACTAAATTAAAACATTCAAATCTTTGTTTAGTATTATGAATGAGGGGGAAATTTATGCTAAGTGACATGTTAACAATGTTCCCTAAAGATATAATGTGTGAAGATAGCCCTATGTGTTAGGATAGTTGTCGTAGAGTGATATAATATAATTACGACAAAACCTAAGGAGAGTTAATATGCCAAAAAATAATAAGAAGAATAGGAGTTACACAAAAGAATTCAGAAAGTCTGTACTAAAAAGATTAGAACCTCCTACAAAAGATACTTTGTCAAGTCTTTCAAAAGAATTAGGTATACCTAAAACAACATTGTATGGATGGGTTAGGAATAACAAAGGTACTAGAACCAGTAAAGCTATAAGTAAATGGACTTCCCAAGATAAATTTCAAGCAGTACTTGAAACGTCAACTCTTACAGAAACAGAATTAGCTGAATATTGTAGAAGAAAAGGTATATATGTAGATGACATAAAAAATTGGAAAGAACAGTGTCTTAAAGCTAACACATCTTCTTCTGAAGATCCAAAGAAATTAAAAGAATCTTTAAAAGAAGAAAAAAATAAAACTAAACAGCTTGAAAAAGAGTTAAATCTTAAAGAAAAAGCTTTGGCAGAAACAGCAGCATTACTAGTATTAAGAAAAAAAGCAAACGCGATTTTGGGGGACCAAGAGGAAGAATGATCAGTGACTCAGATCGCGTTATAGCAGTAGAGCTGATCAATGAAGCAAGAGCAAATGGAGCCAGATTAAAACCAGCGTGTGATGAACTAAATATCAGTGAACGTACCTACCAAAGATGGACTAAAAAAGGAAACATAAAAAAAGATCAGCGGCCACTAGTGAAAAGACCTACTCCTAAAAATAAACTATCCAAGGAAGAACGCTTAGAAATAATTAGAACCGTCAACAGTCCTGAGTTTGCTGATTTAGCCCCATCACAGATAGTGCCTAAGTTAGCAAGTGAAGGTATTTATTTAGCCTCCGAGTCAACAATTTACCGAATTTTAAAGGAAGAAAAAATGAATACCCATAGGGGGAAAGCTAAAGCACCTGTAAAAAAAGAACCACCAACTCATATAGCTAAATCCCCAAATCAAGTGTGGACATGGGATATAACATGGTTAAATGCAGCTATTAAGGGGCAGTATTATAAGCTATATCTAATCGTAGATATGTTTAGTAGGTTAATAGTAGGTCACGAAGTATGGGAAACAGAAAAATCAGAATACGCTGAAATATTAATAAGAAAAGCTACTTTATCTCAGGGAATAGCTGGACGACCATTGATTTTACATTCTGATAATGGAAGTCCTATGTAGGCTGCAACATTTTTAGCAACGCTAGAAAAATTAGGGGTTCAAAGCTCTTTTTCAAGACCAAGAGTAAGCAATGATAATCCCTATTCAGAAGCCCTTTTCAAAACAATGAAATACAGACCTAAATACCCATTTAAAGGCTTTAATAGCCTAGAAGAAGCAAGAAAATGGGTTGGTAAGTTTGTAAAATGGTATAACTGTGATCATTTGCATAGTGGGATTAATTTTCTAACTCCTTATCAAAGACATTATGGATTAGATAAAGATATCATTGAAAAGCGTATAGAAACCTACAAAAGAGCTAAAGAAAAGCATCCTGAAAGATGGTCTAAAAATATTAGAAATTGGACATTACCTGAATACGTAGCACTAAACCCTGTAAAAGAAGAAGAAATTGAAAAAGTTATTAATGGGCCAAAATATTAAAGTAAAGCTATATAAAGATTCGGCGAAGCGAACCGTTGATATGGAGAAACATATGATATGGAGAAACATACATGGTAGCCTAAGGAAAAGGTGGTGCCTTTATTTAGAGCTGCCTTCAGGTACCAAAACCATGTATGTAGAGGCTCCATGTCAATGGCGAATCGGGAACCAAGAAATTATATTTTTTAAATTAAATACGACAACTTACTTGACAAACACCGAATTGTAATGGTTTCAGCTATCATATAGGGTGTATGTGCAGAGGAAACATATTTTAATTTATGTAGTATAAAGGGCATTTGACTTTAGTGGTTAGGTGCTTTTTAGTGCTTAAATATTAAAGAAAAATGATTGAATTAATATCTTCATACAAAATGAGAAAAACTGGAATGTGATATTGCTATTGTTCGATATAAAGAATATAATATAAATGAAGATTTAATCAAGGAGAGGTTACGTATGAATTATATTACCGCACAGGAAGCGGGTGACAAAAGGGGTATTACTAGAAGACGAGTATTATACTCCTCAAGAAGTTTCTGAACTGTTGACACGAATTACTATTGTAGGAAAGACAGAGGTCAATAAGGTTTATGATTCTGCTGTTGGTAGTGGTTTATTGCTTTTAAATTTTGAAAAAATTCTTGGTAAAGTTAATGTTCGACAAGGTTTTTATGGACAAGAAATCTATATATCAACTTATAACTTATGCCGCATTAATATGTTTTTATATGATGTTGAATACTATAAATTTGATATAGTTCATGGTGATACGCCTACAGAAGCACAACATTGGGATGATGAACCAATTGAAGCAATAGTATCAAATTCGCCATATTTAATAAAATGGGAGGGAAAAGATAATCCGCTATTAATTGAGGAAATTGCATAATTAAGTTTTTATAAACTGAAAAAAAGACCATAGAGCTAAAGCTCATAAAAATGAGATTTTTTTGAAAGATATATTCAGATTTATAAAATTACAATAACCTCCTAAATATTT
>VEND01000114.1 GCA_009711765.1 Bacillota bacterium
TGTATTATTTATTGGTGACTCTACCATTAATCTTAGGGGGGAGAACTTAAAAATCCTGCTAAATCTTTAAATTTCAATGATTTAGCACTGGAAATATATCAAATAAGTTAATTTTTTTGACGGAACAAAATTGAAATGGGGAGGTTATAAAATGAAAAAGCTTGTAGTCATTAGCGGTAAAGGCGGTACAGGTAAAACAACTATAACCTCTTCTCTTGCATATTTATCTAAGGGAAAAAGAATTGCAGATTGTGATGTAGAAGCGCCAAACTTAAATTTATTGTTAAACAATAAAATAATAGATGAAAAATTATATGTAGGAGGAAGTATTGCAAAGGTAGATGAAAGCTTATGTATAGATTGTGGTAAGTGTAGAGAATACTGTAGATTTGATGCAATTTCAGAAGAAATATTAATAGACCCTTTAAAATGTGAAGGATGTGGAACTTGTAAATATGTGTGTCCTAAAGATGCAATTAAAATGGAGGATGAAGAAACAGGTTATATATATACAAGTGAAATTGAAAGGGGTAATTTTGTCTATGCCAAACTAAATATAGGTGCTGATGCAGCAGGAAAAGTAGTTACAGAAATAAGAAAAGAAATAGAAAACTATTCTAATGAAAATGATTTAATAATAATTGATGGTGCACCTGGGGTAGGGTGTGTTGTTATTGCATCTATTACTAACTGTGATATGGCAGTGATTGTAACAGAACCAACTCAGTCAGGATTATCCGATTTTAAAAGAATATTTTCTTTAGTTAAACAATTTAATATTAAACCTTATGTAGTAATAAATAAATATGATATAAACATAGATATGACTAGAGAAATAAAAAGATATTGTAAAGAAGAGGGGATTAAAAATATAAAGAAAGTTCCCTTTGATTCTATGGTTAATAAATCATTAAAAGAAAATAAAACAATTGTAGAATATCCAGATACTAAAGCATGTAAATCCATAAAAGATATATGGATTGATATAAACAAAAAAATGGGAGGTAATTATAATGAAAATAGCAATAGCTAGTGATGGAAAAAATGTATCAGGGCATTTTGGGCATTGTAAAGGATTTGAAATAATAGAAGTCGAAAATAGTAATGTAAAGAGTAAAAACTTTCTAGAAAATCCGGGACATAAACCAGGATTTTTACCTAGATTTTTAAGTGAAAAAAATATTGATGTTATTATTTCAGGTGGTATGGGAGCAAAGGCACAAGTATTATTTAATGAAAATAATATTAAAGTAGTAACTGGAGCAAATGGAGAAGTAGATAGTGTTGTTAAAAATTACATTAGTGGTAATTTAACAAGTACAGATGAAGTATGTAATAGACATGAACACAAAGGAGATTGTCATTAATTATTCTTTAATGTAGAGAGGGGTTAGTATGGAGGAGAAAATAAACTATATTAATAGTTTATTAAAAAGAAAAGGATATAAAATGACTTATACCAGAGGGTTAATAGTTAAAGTTTTTATAAAAAATCCCGATAAACATTTTACTAAGAAAGATATTTATTTAAAGTTAAAAAAAGAGGGCAATAACATAGGCATTGCAACAGTATATAGAAATATTGAGTTATTTAAAGAAAATAATATAATAGATGAATTTATTAGAAAAAACGAAATACTATATGAATTAAAATTATTTTCAAAAAAAATAATACATGCTCATTTCATTTGTAATAATTGTAAAAAAATTATTGATTATAAAAATACTGATTGCTCACTAAAAATAATAAAGGCAATTGATGTCTTAGAAAAAAAACATGATTTTGAAATTACTAATGTGGATGTAGCTTTTTTAGGAAAATGTGAAAATTGTATAAATTGATTAATTTATGATAAAATACCGTAATGAGTAATTACGGTATTTTTTTAAAAAAAGGGAGTTGAAATACAAATGATAAAAAATGTTTGTCCTCTTTGTTTAACAGAAGACAATTTATTATTATATAAGGCAGATAAAAGATCTGATTTTAGGGAGTTTTATAATTGTAGAAACTGCGATTTAGTATATGTAGGTGAAAATTTTTATTTAAGTAAGCAACAAGAGAAGGAAAGGTATAAAAGTCATAATAATGATCCTTACGATGAGGGATATAGAAATTTTTTAAATAGATTACTTAGTCAAATAAAACCCTTTCTTAATAAGGATATGGAAGGACTTGACTATGGGGCAGGACCAGGACCATGTTTATCGATAATGATGAAGGAAGAAGGTTATAAAGTTGATATTTATGATCCGTTTTTCCATCCAAGCAAAGAAGTTTTAAATAAGAGATATGATTTTATCACTTCAACAGAAACAGTGGAACATTTTTACAATCCAAGGCTAGAATATAATAAATTTCAAAATTTATTAAAGAGTGGCGGATTTCTAGGTATAATGACAAGTATGTTAGATGATTGGAGTAAGTTTTCTAATTGGCATTATCATATAGATCCTACCCATGTAGTATTTTATAGTAAAGAAACTTTTAAATGGATAGCAAGGGAATATGATTGGGAAGTAATTTTTCCAAGAAAAAATATTATTATATTTAAAAAATAAAAGCTAGGGAGACCTAGCTTTTTTTAGAAAAAGTCAAAACCATTGAATAAAACTAATATTATAATTATTATAAATATGAAATATATAGAATTACCTGAATTAAAAGTTTGAATAGTTTGTTTATTTTTAATTTCATTTTCAATAATAGGTATTGTTCTTCTGGGCATGTAAAAAAACCTCCTTAACTATATTTATGTAATAACCCAATGTACTACATATTATGAATATTTCATAATTGTGTGACTTAATAATTAATAAAGGTTTTTTATACTACCTATCGAATAAATTTTAGATTCCGTTAAATAAAGAATGAAAACATCCAATAAATGGTAAATAAACACCAAAAAATAATTTTTAAAATTGTATTTATTTTAAGATTAGCAAAATTGGTACTCTAAAGTCAAATTTTATTTAGGTTTAAGCGTAAAAAAGGGCATAGAATCCCCAGGGAGCTTTGGGAAGATTTAAAATTATATAAGTATTATAAGAACCTGTCAAAATCCAGGTAGTATACTTTTTAGGTCCTTTGACAGAACCTTAAT
>VEND01000096.1 GCA_009711765.1 Bacillota bacterium
GTATAGGTTAAATAACAAGGTACCTGTTCTTTCTCTAGTTGTTCATTCATAAATGAGAAAGGAACTATTTCCTCATCTCCTGGTTGAATAATCATTTCATCTAAATCTAAACTATCTATATGTATTCGAGCAGGAGTTCCAGTTTTAAATCTTCTAAAATTTAAACCTTGGTTTTCTAAAGATCCTGTTAAGTCCTTTGCAGGAAAAAGACCATTAGGTCCTCCTTCATAATTAACTTCACCGATATAAATTTTTCCACCTAAATAAGTTCCTGTTGCAAGAATTATTGCCTTTGCATCATAAACAGCTCCTGTTTTAACAGAAACCCCACTAACTTTCCCTTCCTTTGTCTTTACATCTACAACTTCGCCTTGTTTTAACTGTAGATTTTTTTCATTTTCTAAAATCTGTTTCATTGTTGTTTGATATTTAATTTTATCAGCTTGGGCTCTTAATGAGTGTACAGCTGGTCCTTTAGATGTATTTAGCATTCTACTTTGTATAAAGGCTTTATCAATAACCTTACCCATTTCTCCACCTAAAGCATCTATTTCTCTTACTAAATGTCCCTTTCCTGTTCCTCCTATTGAAGGATTACATGGCATTAATGCTACTGAATCTAAACTAATAGTTAATACTAAAGTATTTAAACCCATCCTAGCTGAGGCTAAAGCGGCTTCACAACCTGAATGACCAGCTCCAACAACTATAACATCATAGCTTCCTCCGTAGTATTCTATTGTATCTTTCATACATAGCCTCCTTTGTTATAAAAAGCTTATTTGCCTATACAGAAGTCTTCAAATATCTTATCAATTATATCCTCAGAAACTGTATCTCCATTTATCTCTCCTAAATTAGACCAACAATCCTTAATGTCGACTTCTATACAATCTATAGGCATCCCCATATTAAGTGATTCTAAAGCTTCTTTTATATTTTGTTTTGCTTTATTTAACAATTCTTTATGACGTACATTAGATACTATAACATCATCTTTTATTTTTATATCACCTGAAAAAAACATTTCCTTAAGAGTATCTTCTAAAATATCTAATCCTGAACCTTTAAGTATTGAAGTTGCTATTATTTCTTTATTAGGTAAATATTTTTCAATTTCTCTTTTGTTTATTTTTTCTTCAAGGTCTGTTTTATTAATAAGAATTATTGCCTTTCTATCCTTTATTAATTTCATAATTTCTTTATCTTCATCTGTTAAATCCCTAGATCCATCAAATATAACGATAGCTAAATCTGATTCATTAAGTAAATTCTTAGCTTTATTAACTCCTATTTTTTCAACAACATCATCTGTCTCTCTGATTCCTGCAGTATCAATTATTTTTAATGGTATTCCATTAACATTAACATATTCCTCTATTATATCTCTAGTAGTTCCCGGTACATCAGTAACTATAGCTCTATTTTCTCTTAATATAGAGTTTAATAAAGAAGATTTGCCAACATTAGGTTTTCCTAAAATCACTGTTTTTAAGCCTTCTCTTAATATTTTACCTGTTGATGATGTCTTTAATAATTCATCTATTTTCGTTAGAACTTTCTTTCCCTTTTGTTCTATCTTGTCATATGCTACATTTTCAATGTCATCCTCAGGAAAATCTATAGAAGCTTCGATATGAGCAATAATTTCTAAAATTACATCCCGTATATTCTTAACTTCCTTTGATAAAGAACCTTCAAGTTGATTTAAGGAAACATCAAAACTAGTATCGGTTTTAGCACTTATTAAATCCATTACAGCTTCTGCTTGAGCTAAATCTATTCTTCCATTTAAAAAGGCTCTCTTGGTAAACTCTCCTGCTTCAGCCATTCTAGCTCCCTTTTCTAAAACTAGTTCTAATATCCTTCTAACTGGAATGATTCCACCATGACAATTTATTTCTACTATATCCTCTTTAGTATATGTAAATGGTCCTTTCATATAAACAGTTAGTACTTCATCTATTTTACTTTGATCTTTAGGGTCTATTATATGACCATATACTAATTTTCTCTCATCTACCTTACTTAATTTTTCTTCTGTTTTTCCTTTAAATATACTCTCAGCAATATCAATAGACTTATCTCCACTTATTCTTACTATGCCTATTCCTGCTTCTCCTGGTGCTGTAGCTATTGCTGCTATAGTATCTTCACCCATTATACTCACCTCTTTTATTGAGCTTTTATATTTGATTTATTATATATTATACCAAAAAGTAGTATAAACATAACATAAACCCAGTATTTAAACTGGGTTTATTACTTAAAATTATTTTAATTCGATTACTACCTTTCTAAAGGGTTCCTCTCCTTCACTATGAGTTTCTACATAGGAATCTCTCTGTAAAGCTGAATGGATTATCCTTCTTTCATAAGGATTCATAGGCTCTAGTTTTACACTCTTTTTAATTCTTTTTACTTTACCAGCCATTCTCTTTGCTAATCTTTTTAAAGTCTCTTCCCTTTTTTTTCTGTAGTCTTCAGTATCAAGTAGTACTCTTATATAATTTTCTCTATCTTTATTAATTACTAAATTCAATAAATACTGTATAGAATCTAGTGTTTTTCCTCTTTTGCCTATTATTACACCCATATCGTTTTTATTTTCTCCGATAATATCAATGTAAAGATTCTTACCCTTTCTAGAAATTTTAGGTTCAGCTTCAATTTCCATCTTTTCTAATAACATATTTAAAAAATTATTAGCTAAGTATACTGGGTCTTTATCTGCAGTTACTTTTACCTTAGCATCTTTAGAACCTATAATACCAAGAAAACCCTTATTAGGTTCGTCTATCACTTCTATTGTAACATCATCTTTATCAACATTTAACTCTGATAATGCTTCACTGATAGCTGTTTCAACTGTTTTAGCTGTCTTAATAATAGATTCCATATTAATTCAACTCCTTAACCTTTCCTAACGATCTATTGGTAATAAACTGTTGAACAATTGTAAATGTATTTCCTATAACCCAATATAAAGCA
>VEND01000069.1 GCA_009711765.1 Bacillota bacterium
ACAGGTAATTCTGAAGTATTTACTCCGCATATTTCTACTTTATTAATACGCATTTGATTTATCCATTCCTTTCATGATGTTTTGCCCCTTTTCATAATTAAATTATTGACTTATAGATTTTTTTTATTCAATAACTTAAGCATTTATATTAGCCATTTTTTGTTATTATATTTTAAATATTAAAAAAAAATACACACATATGTGTGTATTTATACCATCTTACTAATTTCTTTTTTTAATCTTTTTACTATCCTTTTTTCTAACCTTGAAATATAAGATTGAGAAATCCCCATCATATCAGCTACTTCCTTCTGCGTTTTCTCAAAACCATTACCTATACCAAATCTAAGTTTCATAATCTTTTTTTCTCTGTTACTTAATTTCTCCATAGCTAGATTTAATAACTCTTTATCTACTTCTTCTTCTAAGTATTTAAATATAATATCACTATCAGTACCTAATATATCAGAAAGTAATAATTTATTTCCATCCCAGTCGATATTTAATGGCTCGTCAAAGGATATTTCAGACTTAGTTTTACTATTTCTTCTAAGATACATTAAAATTTCATTTTCTATACACTTAGATGCATATGTAGCTAACTTAATTTTCTTATCTGGTTTAAATGTATTTACTGCTTTAATTAAACCTATAGTTCCTATAGAAATTAAGTCCTCTACACCCACTCCTGTATTTTCAAATTTTCTAGCTATATATACTACTAAACGTAGATTTCTTTCAATTAAAATAGTTCTAACTGAACTATCTGTTTTTAATTTTTTTAATAAATAAGCTTCTTCTTCAGATTTTAAAGGAGGAGGTAATACTTCGTTACCTCCTATGTAAAATATTTCCTTTTTATTTAGTATTCCTAACTTTTCTATTACCTTTATATAAACTAATTTTAAATTCAACCTTATTTTATCGGCTTTTTTTAACATTATATCGCCTCCAAATTTAATCAAGTATTTCAGGATGTAACAATGCCACATAATCATTATCCTTAGATAAATCATTATTATATATCCCAACTACAATTTGTGATAAAATTTTTTCCTCCTCCTGATTAATTATAACCTTATCAGGTTTAAATCCTAATAACATACCATTTTCCTTTCCTAGTGATTTAAAGGGTATTATTCTAAATTTTATTTTATCAACTGATTTAGATAATATATTAGTTATAATTTCTAAATCATCTTCATTATACTTATTAAATATCATCTGTATATCAACTGGCAATAACTTTTTTATAGCTTTAAACTCTACAACTATAACTGGTATGTCTGAAATTGGATCCTTTAAAGAATTACCAGTATCTAATAACGCTTTTAGGTTAACCATATTACCATTTAATTTTATAGTAATTGGTATATAAACATGATCTTTTGAAATTCTCGTTTGAATAAATCCCCAAACTATCTTAAATAATATCCATGAAATTATTACTCCAATTAATAAATACTTAAAAGAAAAATCCTTAATATAAAATATTCCCTTTCCCACATAGAATTTAACATTTGTTAAGTAAAATATAGCCAAAGAGGCTCCAGCAAAAACAAATGATATAATATAAAACGTAGAAAATAGTTTCAAAAATTTTTTAATCTTTGCTGGGTTATAAGCAATTACAATCATAAGTACAGATACTGAGATTTTTATAATAAATTTAGTCATAAAATAAAGTGATGGATAAAAAACCACTAGTGTATATAAAGCCCCTAGTAGAGATGCTAAAATTATTCTAATATTTTTTGTATCTGTTCTTGTAAATCGTTTAGTTACATATAATATTATGTAATTTATTATGAAGTTTTCCAACAAAAGATATTCAGCATATATATACAATATTTAATCCCCCTTTAACTCTTAGGGCGTATCTTTAATAAATTCCTAATAAAAAATCATTTATTCAATTGTAAGTTTTTTATACTATACTCTAATAATAGGGATTTATTTTTATATTTATTATACATTAAATGATTATAAAAAAATGTCAAATGCTGAAGTCGAAAAATCATTTTTTTATACATAAATATAATCGAGTAGCTAGAAAATAGGATAATTAGTCCTATTTTCTTTGCTCGTCACCATAGAGCCGATGGTCACCCATCGCCCCTGGCACAGATCCCAGCGTGCGGATTTCCCGCACTGGGCTCCTCAGTTGTATATCTCTACTTCCGCCTTCCGGCTTATATAAATAATTCCATTTGTTTGTCTCTACTTTCTATGAATGGTTTTTGTATTTGATATCTTTCCTTTAGCTTCTTTCCAAAATCCTTCCAGTTAAAGCTTTTCCTTTGACTTCTACGATTCAACCATTTGTATAATAACCTTTTTACTATTAAGTTCATCTTTTCTAGCATTGTATAGTTCCCTGTTACACCATAGTAGTTATAATATCCTTTTAACTTTCTATTTAACTGGTCTATTAGCTTCCTAATTCTACAATGTCTATTTTTCTTTATCCATTCTTTTATCTTTTGCACGGATAAATTGAACTTCTTCTTGCTTGTTTTATGAGTTATTATATCTTTACCTTTTCTTGATATTTCCCATCTATAAGTGAATCCTAAAAAGTCAAAATCTCCATTCCTATTTTTACTGAATCTACTAAATTTGATTAGCTTTGTCTTTTCCTTAGCTAATTTTAATCCAAATTTATTTAACCTTTTCTCTAGTGCTTTCATGAATTTTTCTGCATCTCTTTTGTATCTGAATGCACATACAAAATCGTCTGCATAAGCTACTATAAGACTTTCACCTTTGACATGTCTTTTTACTACCTTTTCAAACCAAAGATCAAGCACATAGTGTAGGTATATGTTTGCTAAAATCGGACTTATTACCCCTCCTTATGCAAAGTAAAGTATTATGCAAAGTAAACATCCCAAAGCCTATAAATAAAAGGTTTATATCTCATTTACTTTGCATAATATCTAATTTACTTTAATTCAGACAACCGAATAAATAGCGCTTG
>VEND01000020.1 GCA_009711765.1 Bacillota bacterium
AACATCTGTTTTAGGTGAACCAGTTTTCGCTAGTATATGGTCTATGTTCATTTTTAATAAACTTCCAACACTTTGGCAAATTATCGGTGGCTTAATAACTATTTTCGGTATATCTCTATATATAAGAATTAATAGAAAAGATGAAGTTAAAAAAAATTTATAACATATCTTACGATAAATATAAAATAATAAGGAGGATTTTATGATTAAAATATTAACTAAAGAAGACATAAATAAAGTTTTTACAATGAAAGAAGCAATAGAGGCTAACAAAGAAGCCTTTAGTATCTATTCTTCTAAAAAAAGTATAACTCCCTTAAGGACAAAAATTGATGTTAAAAAGTATAATGCTACTAATCTTTTTATGCCCGCCTATGCAGAAGATTTGGATACATCAGGTATGAAAATAATATCTGTTTTCCCTGATAATGCTAAAATCGATAAACCAGTAGTCCCATCTCAAATGATTTTGATGAATGGTAGTACTGGAGAGGTAATAGCACTTTTAAATGGTACATACCTAACACAACTTCGTACTGGAGCTATTACAGGTGCTGCAACTGATTTATTGTCTAATAAAGATTCAAAAATTGGTGCCCTTTTTGGTACAGGAGGTCAGGCTAAATGTCAACTTGAAGCAATGTTAACTGTAAGAGATTTAGATGAAGTAAGAATATTTGATATAGATAAAGATAAGTGCATTAAATTTGTTGATGAGGTAAATAAAGATTTAAGTGATTTTAATACAACTTTTAAAGCGGTAAACTCATCAGATGAAGCTATAGATAATGCTGATATTATAACTACTATAACAACATCTACTAAGCCTGTTTTCGATGGAAAGAAAGTAAAAAAAGGTGCCCATATAAATGGAGTAGGTTCATTCACTCCATCTATGAGAGAACTTGATGAGTATATAATAAAAAAAGCAGATAAAGTTATAGCTGACACTTTAGATGGTGTATTAGCAGAAGCAGGTGATTTTTTAATACCTATAAAAGAAAATTCATTTACTAAAGATATTTTTACAGGAGAGTTAGGAGACATTGTAAATAAAAAAGTAATAACGCGGGAAAATAAAGAAGAAATAACAATATGTAAATCAGTAGGTAGTGCAATATTAGATTTAGTAGTTGGTAAGAAGATCTATGATAACTCAAATAAAAAAGATATAGGTCAAATTATTAAATTATAAAGAATACGCCAAAAGGCGTATTCTTATCTTTATTTTAAGCTCTCTTTTATTATCTTTTTATTAATTTCGTAATTACACCCAAAATTAGATTCATCACATAATTCTATTTTTGATAAAAGTTCAATATCTTTGATCCTTTCTAAGTCAATCCTTTCTTCAATTTTTTCTATTATATTTTGTGAATCAAATCCTAAATAACCTCTCTTATAATAATTGATAATATTAGGCTCTACATATTCTGTTATATTAAGAGTGTTATGTTTATTAATTATTTCTTCATATAACCTGTTTAGCCCTTCTTCTCTTTTTTTATATGTCTTTCCATATATAGCTTTATTAATTAAAGGCTTAACTTTATCATATATTTTTAATTTCTTAAAAGAAACTCCAAACCATTTACTATAAGGATAATATTTTTTTTCATAATAAAAACATAATTTTATAAGCTTTTTTACAATTCTATTAATGATAAGACTTTGTCCTATTAAATCATTTTTTTCTGCACATCTACCAATAAATGCTTGTTCTTCATATATTGAATTCCATATTATATATATACGGATTAATAAAACTTCTAAAGGAAAAAAACTTAATCTTTTTCTAGCATTTGTTAATTCATTAATACTATCATAGAAAACCTCACCACTTGTCAACTCTAATAGATTTTGAACAGGATAAGCTAACCATGACTTAAACTCAATATCCTTACTTAAATCAATTTCTATATCCCTATTAAAAAATCTATCAACCGTTTCAATTTCAATAAAATGATTAATCGGATATTCTTCTTTGTACTGCATATATGCATTATTAAACCAACCTTCTACTGCTTTATAATTTGTTGGAAATCCTTTATATGTTCTAGTTAAATTATATTTAAAAAATTCATCTATTTCTTTATGATACCTTTTATGGTCTTTCTCGCTTAAAAAAATTTGTAACCTTGGACCCCAAACATGATCTGTAGACTTATAATCATCAAAGCCTAATACATCAGAACAATGACCAATTAAGGAAGCTGCATAATTAATATTAGGATAAGTCTTTTCAAATAAAGGCTTTACTATATCAAAATAAAATCCCTTATTTAATTTAAGTCCAGGTATAAACTCATCCTGTGATTTTAAAGCAAAAACTTCTGTCATTAAGTAACCTCCTGTTTAAGTTATATTTTATATTCCATTCTATGAAATTTTCCAATCCCTGTAGGTGTTTTTCTTTCATATGTTTCAACTATTTTAAATCCTGTTCTTTTATATACTTTTAATGCCCTCTTATTCCATGTTAATACTTCTAGGTCTATTTTATTTTCTGGATGTTTACTTTTAAGTTTATTAATTATTAAGTCTACGACCTCTTTTCCTATTCCTTTAGAACAATAATCAGGTCTTAACCCAAGACCTATTCTAGTTAATCCTTCTTTAGGATAGTTAAGTTCAACAAAACCTATAAAATCTTTATCATCTAATATAGAATAAAACATCTTTTTTCTCTTTTTATTATCTAGCGAAGGTTCACTCTTGTCCATTTCATCCCAATCTGGCCAGTTATAAACATCATATGGCGCACTATAATTCCAAGTACATATTTCTTTTACATTTTCTTTTGATAGTTCGCCTAACTTTAATTCCATGTTAATTCCCCCTAATAAATTTAGTGTTCCGTCAAAAAAATTAACTTATTTGATATATTTCCAGTGCTAAATCATTGAAATTTAAAGATTTAGCAGGATTTTTAAGTTCTCCCCCCTAAGATTAATGGTAGAGTCACCAATAAATAATACA
>VEND01000154.1 GCA_009711765.1 Bacillota bacterium
TATTCCTTTACTTAAAATCATATTCACTCCTGTAATAATGGCACCTACTGATAAAATTAAATCATAAATCCCCAATAAATTAATTTTTATTTTTTCCTTCATTTTGAATTTGCTCCCCTCAAAAAAATACATCCTATTCTACTATTACTTATAATCACGTTTTTATCAAACAAAACCCTATAGAATAGTTCCTATATCGCCATTTCCTATAACGTTATTTGTAGTGTAGACATTCTACTGTTTTGTGTAGGGTGTCTACACTACTATGTTATATGTCGTAATTTAATTACATTTAATTGCTGTTTTGTTATATTCTAATTTAATTTTACAAAAGCAACTAAATCTCCTTTATCACATGCTGTAAATCCATTTGCCGTATAAAATCCTTTAGTCTCTTTGCTATCATTTGTTAATAAAACTTTCTGTCGTACATGTTTATATTTATCTAATATTTGATTCAATAAGTTCGTACCTATTCCGTTTCTTTTGTATTCATCCAGAACTAAAATATCTTGTATGTATATTATTGTTTGACCATCTCCTACTACTCTAACTAAACCAACTAACTTATCATCATCCCATGCTGATATAATCATTAACGACTCTTCCATAGCTTTGATTAGCTTTGGTAATTCTTGAATATATAATATCCAACCTGCATTCTCATATAATGCTTTTAATTTATCTTTATCAATTTCTCTGATACACTTATAACTAATATTTGACAAACTTATCACCCCTTTATTTTATATTTAATAAAAAAGTCTTTATCTTCTTTTCACCATCAAAAACACCCCTTTTATCTAATGCTATTACAATATATTTTTTTATGATATATAACGTCCTAAGCCTTCCCGTCGTCCTACATTCTTTTAGTAGGATGGCGAGGAAGGCTTTGTTATGTAATGTATGATTTACACACAAACTTTTATCAATGCCATCTAGTTATGAATTTTTATCTATGACTCTAAAATATGTTTTCTAAAAAATCTTTAATCTCTTCATGAATTAGTTTGGTTAGAACTTCTTTTTTCTTGTTCTCCCAATATATCTTTAAAAGATCCATTTAATTTTATTTACTCCACCTTTAGAGAAATCCCACTATCCTTGTATTTTTTCTGGTTTGTTCTTATCATCCATTATGTTTATTTTATGTTCTAACATAAGCTCGTTACCTTATTTTACATTCACACCAACTGTTTTTCTTATCATCTTTTCATCCCTTTGCATTTCCCTATATACAATCATAACTTTAAATATCATATGTTACATAACGGTTTTGATATCTTAAGACGGTCCACACGCTCTTTATGGACTGTCTTCAAATATCATGTTATATGTTGTTAAGCTCAGACCCCAACACTTAACCTAACTTATTTTTTAAATCCTCATATGCTTCTACTAACCATGGATGTACAACTTTAAGATTTTTTTTATTTCTAATTATATATTCTACGTATGCGTATGCTCCATCTTCTAATGATTTTTCTAATCCCTTTTCAACAGTTTCAAGATATGGTGGTATTCCTTGTTGATCCCATTCTATTTTATCTGCAACGAATAATATTAAATCTAATGTTTTTGAGTCTCTCTTAAGTGTGGTATGACAGTTTATAGCACTTAATACATCTTCATTTTCTACACCATAAATATCTTCTGCCATTTTCCTTGAAAGCTTTTGATGTATTAATAATGGAAATGCTTTTTCTTCTTCTAGTACTTCTATATTAAGTAATTCACATATTTGTATCTTTTCACTGTTTGGAATAATTACACTAATATCATGTAAGTAACTAGCAATTTCTGCTATTTGCTCATCATATTTAAATTTTCGTGCTAATTCTCTCGATTTTTTGCCTACTCTTTTCACATGGTTTGCAACTATATTAAAATTTTCTTTTAACAATAAACTATATACATCTTCACATATATCACTGGTGGCATCAAATTTAACTTCCATATTCTCAAAGACCTCATGCATTTTTTAACTCTCCATTCGTTTGTTTTTATGTCTTTAATCATAGTTGAATGACATATAACGATGCCAGGCTTCTAGTCGTCCTACATGCTTTTGGTAGGATGGATAGAAGCCTATGTTATGTGACGGAATTTGAAACAAAATACTCAGATTTAAACTTATTACTTGGTTAGTAAAATCATAATTAATGGAGAAATAATATTGGCTATTGCATGAGTAGACCAACTCGGAATAATACTACCCCCAAACATCTTTTCATTCATATATCCAAAACCAAAACCAACTAATGTTGGAAACAATATTGATATTAAAACAGCTACTATTCCGTAATTTATAAATATACCTCCATGTATAATTCCAAAGATAATTGCTTGAATAGAATTACCTTTTTTAAACCCAAATTTATCTATCAGTTTTTTTGCTATAAATCCCCTAAAAAAAATCTCCTCACTCAATCCTGTTTTTATGACAGCATAGACTAAAATTTGGATAACTGTGATAATACTGAAATTTTGACTCATAATGTTGTTAGTTGCTAAATTCTTTGAATTAAGTGCTCCTATTTTCGATAAATAAAATAGAGGTACTGAAAATAAAATCATTGCAATAATTCCATATAAAATCGAATATAATATCCAATTTCCATTAGGTTTCTTAAATCCAATAGATACAAAAAAATCCTTCAATGATTTGTTCCTTATTACATAAACTGTAACTGGAATTAATGTAACTAATAATAATTGTATAATTGTGCTGATTATCTCATTTGCCATATTAATACCCCCTTATATTTCACATTAATTCTTCTTAATTCGACTGAAATTCTAACATACAAAGTTCTGTTACATAACGTCTTGACTATCTTGCGGTGGTCCACATGCTTTTTGTGGACTATCGCCAATAGTGTGTTATATAAAGTACCCAGCCCAATATGTATTTTACTTCAAAAAATCTTGTAATATCAATTTCTTTAT
>VEND01000030.1 GCA_009711765.1 Bacillota bacterium
TTATACAATATTAAAAAAAGCAATGTCTGGTATAGAAAATTTCATGCCTAAGCCCTTGTATAAAATCAAGCAATCACAACAGTTAATAATGCATAAAGCCTTTGTTTAACCGTACTTTGACGATTTTGAATTTGTATTTTGGGGAAACTCTAATATAAAAATACCTTTTAAATTTAATAAGTTTATGATACAATAATTATACACACCCCATATGGGGTGGGGAGGTATAGAAGGGAGTTGATAAAATGAAAAAGGTAACATTGAAAGTTTCAGGAATGACTTGAGCATCCTGTGCTAAAAGGGTAGAGGATTCTCTATCAAAGCTTACAGGTGTTAAAAGTGCAGTGGTTAATCTTTTAAGTGAAAAGGCCACAGTTGAGTATGATGAGAACATTTTAGATATAGAAGATATAAAGAAAAAAGTTGATGATGCAGGTTATAGCATATTAAATGATAAAGTAACATTAAATATTAAAGGTATGAGTTGTGCTGCATGCTCAACTAGAGTAGAAAAGGCATTAAATAAAAATGAAGGAGTATATAATGCTAAAGTAAACTTAGTGACTAATAAAGCTACTATTGAATATAACGGTGATGAAGTAACTTTTAAGGATTTAATAAAGGTAGTTAAAAATGCAGGATATGATGCTTATAAGGAAGATGGAAAAGACCATGAAAAGAAATTAAGGGAAGATGAAGTAAAAAAACTTAAAAAATTATTTATAATCTCTGTAATATTCAGTGCTCCATTATTATCTAGTATGTTTTTTCATATGGCAGGGTTTAAAACTATTTTAAGTAATGGATACGTTCAACTTATTTTAGCAACACCAGTACAGTTTTTTGTAGGTTTTAGATTTTATAAAGGAGCATATAAGTCTTTAAAGGGTGGAGGAGCTAATATGGATGTATTAGTTTCACTAGGTACATCTGCAGCCTATTTTTATAGTATATATAATGTGATTGAAGGGATTAATCAATTCTATTTTGAATCTTCAGCTGTTATTATTACTTTAGTATTATTAGGTAAGACCTTTGAAGCTATAGCTAAAGGAAAAACTTCAGAGGCTATAAAAAAGCTTATGGGTTTAAAGGCTAAAACAGCTAGGGTTTTAAGGGATAATGAAGAAATAGATATATCTATTGAAGATGTTTTAGTAGGAGATATTGTAATTGTCCGTCCAGGGGAGAAGATACCTGTTGATGGACTAATGATAGAAGGTAATTCATCAGTTGATGAATCGATGCTTACAGGGGAAAGTATTCCTGTTGATAAAAATGTAGGAGATGAAGTTATAGGTTCAACAATAAATAAACATGGAACATTTAAATTTAAAGCAACAAAGGTAGGTAAAGATACTGCCCTAGCTCAGATTATTAAGCTAGTAGAAAATGCTCAAGAATCAAAGGCTCCTGTACAAAGACTTGCAGATAAAATATCAGGAATATTTGTACCAACAGTTATGGTGATTTCTTTACTTACATTTATAATATGGTATTTAGTTAATGGTGATATAACATATTCATTAATTAATTCAGTATCAGTATTAGTTATAGCCTGTCCTTGCGCGTTAGGACTTGCAACACCAACAGCTATTATGGTTGGTACAGGAAAGGCAGCTGAAGAAGGAATATTAATTAAGGGTGGAGAACATTTAGAAAAATCCCAAAATATAGACACAATCGTATTTGATAAAACAGGAACTATAACAGAGGGTGAGCCTAAAGTAACAGATATAATAGCTAAGGATGAAAGGGAAGTTTTAAAATTAGCAGCTTCCTGTGAGAAAAATTCTGAACATCCCTTAGGAGTAAGTATAGTAAATGAAGCAAAGAATAGAAATATTGATTTAGAAGAAACTAATGATTTTAAAGCTATACCAGGCCATGGTATATATGCAAAGATAGATAATAAGGATATTTATTTAGGCAATAGAAAACTTATGAAAGATAAATCCATTAATATAGCTAATTATGATAAAGATATATTAAGGTTAGAACATGAAGGAAAAACAGCTATGATTCTTTCTATAGACAAAGAAGTTAAAGGAATAATAGCAGTAGCAGATACTTTAAAGAAAAGTTCTAAAAATGCCATAGAAAAAATAAAAAATATGGGATTAGATGTATATATGATAACTGGGGACAATGAAAGAACAGCTAATGAAATAGCAAGAAAAGTAGGAATAGACCATGTAATAGCTGAAGTCTTGCCAGAGGATAAAGAAAGTAAAATTAGAAAGTTAAAAGAAAGTGGTAAAAAAGTTTCCATGGTGGGTGATGGTATAAATGATGCACCGGCATTGGTAGCTTCTGATATAGGATTTGCCATAGGAACTGGGACTGACGTTGCAATAGAAGCAGCTGATGTGACCCTTATGAAGGGTGATTTAGAGGATATTGTTAAAGCCCTTGATTTAAGTAAAAAAACCATGAAAACCATTAAGCAGAATTTATTTTGGGCCTTTGGATATAATACAGCAGGAATACCTCTAGCATTTTTAGGATTTTTAAATCCGATGATTGCAGGAGCAGCAATGGCTTTTAGTTCAGTATCTGTTGTAACTAATTCATTAAGGCTTAAAAGATATAAATGATTCCGTTAAATAAAGAATGAAAGCATCCAATAAATGGTAAATGAACACCAAAAAATAATTTTTATAATTATATTTATTTTAAGATTAGCAAAATTGGTACTCTAAAGTCAAATTTTATTTAGGTTTAAGCGTAAAAAAGGGCATAGAATCCCCAGGGAGCTTTGGGAAGATTTAAAATTATATAAGTATTATAAGAACCTGTCAAAATCCAGGTAGTATACTTTTTAGGTCCTTTGACAGAACCTTAAT
>VEND01000007.1 GCA_009711765.1 Bacillota bacterium
AGGTGTAGGGTACCGTGCACAGAAGAAAGGGAAGACTCTTGCATTAAACTTAGGATATTCCCACCCTGTGGAAATGGAAGACCCAGAAGGTATTGAAACAGAAGTTCCTTCAAATACACAAATCATAGTTAATGGAATAGATAAGCAAAAGGTTGGTAACTATGCAGCAGTTATTAGAGATCTTAGAAGTCCTGAGCCGTATAAAGGTAAAGGTATAAGATATGTAGATGAAAGAGTAAGACGTAAAGAAGGAAAAACTGCTAAGTAGTAGTAACCTATAAGCAAGAAAGGAGTGAGTATAGGTGCTTAATAAAGTGAGAAAAAATCAAAGAAGAAAGAAAAGACACTTAAGAATGAGAAATAAAGTGCAAGGAACTCCTGATAGACCGAGATTAAATGTTTATAAAAGTTCTAAACATATGTATGCACAGATCATAGATGATATGGCAGGAAAAACTATAATTTCCGCATCTACTTTAGATAAAGAGCTACAAAAAAACCTAGACAGCACAGGAAATAAAGAAGCTGCAAGAGAAGTAGGTAAGAAAGTAGCAGAATTAGCTAAAGAAAAAGGAATTGAAACAGTGGTTTTCGATAGAGGCGGATATATCTATCACGGTAGAGTTAAAGAACTTGCAGAAGGTGCAAGAGAAGCAGGATTGAAATTTTAGAAGAAGGAGGGAAATTAATGCAACGAGGACGCATAGATGCAAGTGAATTAGATTTACAAGAAAAAGTTGTTAATATAAATAGAGTAACTAAAGTTGTTAAAGGTGGTAGAAACTTTAGATTTAGCGCTTTAGTTGTAGTTGGAGACGAAAACGGTCATGTAGGAGTAGGCATGGCTAAGGCAATTGAAATCCCTGCTGCTATAAAAAAAGCTATTCAAGATGCTAAAAAGCACTTAGTTAAAGTGCCTATAGTTGAGACAACAATTCCTCATGAAATAATAGGTCAATTCGGAGCAGGAAGAGTATTATTAATGCCAGCCCCAGAAGGTACAGGAGTTATAGCAGGTGGACCAGTACGTGACGTATTAGAGCATGCAGGTGTTAGAGATATAAGAACAAAATCTTTAGGATCAAATAATCCAAGAAATATGGTGAATGCTGTAATAGATGGATTAAACAGATTGAAAAAAGCAGAAGAAGTTGCCAAACTAAGAGGCAAAACTGTAGAAGAGTTATTAGGTTAGGGGGCGAATACCTTGGCTAAAATTAAAATAAAGCTAAATAGAAGTAACATTGGTAAAATTAAAAAGCAAAAAAGAACTATAGAAGCTTTAGGACTGAAAAAAGTAGGTCAGATTGTTGAAAAGCAAGATACACCTCAAATTAGAGGAATGATTGAAAAAGTTAATCACCTAGTAGAAATAGTTGAATAATAGAAGCATAAGGATAAGGAGGTGCGACTATGAAACTACATGAATTGAAACCTAGTAAAGGTAGCAAAAAGAATCGTAAAAGATTAGGAAGAGGTACTGCTACTGGGCAAGGTAAAACAGCTGGTAGAGGTGAAGCTGGACAAAACAAACGTTCAGGAGGAAGAACTAGACCTGGTTTTGAAGGAGGTCAAATGCCTTTATACAGAAGATTACCAAAAAAAGGTTTTACAAATGTTTTTGCTAAGAAAATTGAAACTGTTAATGTAGAAGATTTAAATAGATTTGATGATGGTACTGAAATAACTCCAGAATTACTAAAAGATAATAGACTTATAAAGAAACAATTTGATGGAGTTAAAGTATTAGGTAAAGGGGAGTTAAACAAAAAATTAACTGTAAAAGCCCATAATTTCAGTAAATCAGCTACTGAAAAAATTGAGGCAAATGGGGGAAAGGTAGAGGTGATCTAAAGTGTTATCAACTCTAAGAAATGCGTGGAAGATACCAGATTTAAGAAAGAAAATGTTATTTACGTTGATGATGTTAGTGGTATTTAGATTAGGAGCTAACATACCAGTACCGGGAATAGATAAGACTATAATATCACAGATGTTTGAAGGTAAAACAGGTGGAATCTTAGAACTATTTAACTTAATGTCAGGGGGAGCTTTTAAGAGAATGACCATCTTTGCCTTAAATATTTATCCATATATTACAGCATCGATTATTATACAACTTCTAACAATAGCTATACCAGCTTTAGAGAGGTTAGCTAAAGAAGGTGAAGAAGGTAGAAAGAAAATAGCTCAGTATACAAGATATGGAACAGTTATATTTGCTTTAATTCAAGCTATTGGAATAAGTGTAGGACTGTTTAGACAGGCGTTAATTGATACTAGTTTCTTATCAATTTCAGTAGTTGTTATAACTCTAACTGCAGGTACTGCTTTTCTAATGTGGTTAGGAGAACAAATAACTGAGAATGGAATAGGAAATGGTATATCACTTATAATATTTACAGGTATTGTATCTAGAATACCTGCAGGTATTTACAGTGTATCCAACCTTTATTTCAAGGCTGGAACTATAAATTTATTCCATATAATTGGGTTTGTAATTATGGCAGTAGTTATTATAGCAGGTATAGTGGCTATACAGGAAGGACAGAGAAAGATCCCTGTTCAGTATGCAAAAAGAGTTGTAGGAAGAAAAATGTATGGTGGACAAAGTACACATATACCAATTAAAGTTCTAATGGCAGGAGTTATCCCAGTAATATTTGCATCATCATTATTAGCATTTC
>VEND01000087.1 GCA_009711765.1 Bacillota bacterium
ATTAAGGTTCTGTCAAAGGACCTAAAAAGTATACTACCTGGATTTTGACAGGTTCTTATAATACTTATATAATTTTAAATCTTCCCAAAGCTCCCTGGGGATTCTATGCCCTTTTTTACGCTTAAACCTAAATAAAATTTGACTTTAGAGTACCAATTTTGCTAATCTTAAAATAAATATAATTATAAAAATTATTTTTTGGTGTTTATTTACCATTTATTGGATGCTTTCATTCTTTATTTAACGGAATCCTAATACTTCCTATTGTCATCTCCTTCTATAACTCATTTTTCTATGTTACATTATATTTTTTATTTATTATTATATTTCTCAGACTTTGCAATGAAAAATGAAAAAATATAACCAATAATAACTACACTAGTAACAACTAAAGCCCCAGAAATTAAAACATCAGGAAATCTTGATACAAGAAAAATAGACGTTGGTCCATCACTTCCCCCAATCATTCCCATACTAACATTTCTATTATTAAAAAATAATACAAAAGCAATTAAAACTAAAAATATAAAAATAACACTGAAATATTTCTTCTTTTTAAAGTTCATATTTTATAACCTCCTATCATTTGATTAATAAGTAATCCTAAAAAGAAAGTAACATTAAGCCAATTCTCATTAGCAAAGGAAAATCATTCTTATTTTTTTCACAACTTTAATTATTATCTTTTTATTAATCACTCCCTCTTATAAACTTTTCAAACATACCGATATTGGGCAGTCCTTTTTCTTTAGCTAAAATTATAGCCTTTAAATAATCATATTCAATTTTTCTAAATTCTACTTTAATATCATCCTTAAAATTTATAATTGCAGTTTATGAGTGTGCCCTGATAAGATAATATCTTCTTTGACACCTTCTAAGATTGTCTTTAATTGTTCTTCAGATTCATTATGTGATAAATCTTCATTTATTTTCCTTGGTGAACCATGGACACATAAAACTTTATAATCATTAACCTCTAACTTTTGTATTACTAGTAATCTTTTTAAAATTTTCAAATCCTCATCTGTTAAACACTTTAATACAAACTCATAATTATTATATAGACATTTTTCTATTTTAGTTTTAGGTTCTAATATATTAAATCCTCCATCAAACCATGTATCTGAGTTACCCTTTATCCATACCATTGGATTTATACTTTTCAATTTATATAAAACACCTCTTGGGTTAGGTCCTTTTGCTACTAAATCTCTTAGAAATATTACCCCTTCAACTTTATAAAAAAAAATCGTCTATAACTTTATTAAACGCTACAGAATTACCATAAATATCTGACATCACCGCTATCTTCATATGAATGACTCCTCACTTTAGGTAATTAATTATCCCAGATAATGTTTCAAAATATTACTTACTTTTAAAGTAAGACAATTATCCCTTAATACACCTATGTCACCGTTTTTAACTTTATCAAATGTCTTTATTATCCGTTTTTCTTCTTCAATAACATGCCCACTTCCCATAATTACAAAAACTTTATCATATTCTATTAATACTTCTTCTATAGTTTTAATTAGATGCTTATTTCTAAATTTTAATATATCATTATATATATCATTCAATTTAGCTTTATCCCTATATACATAAGCCTTTATATCAAGATAAATCCAATTTTTATTATCTATATCTTTATCTGTATACTGTTTTAATAGACTTAGTATATTTTCTAAGCTAACTTCAGTATCACTTATAGGGAATCCATCTTTTTTCATTCTATATACATATCTTTTTATCGTCTTCTTATAATTAATATCCTTATTATCCTTTTGTTTTTGGTACTGATAAGTCTGTCTTAAAACGTACATCATAAGCACTGAATTTTTTTCATATTTGTTTAATAAATACTGGTATTGCTCTTTTTTTGAAGGCTCCACACTTTTAATTAAGATATTTTCCTTCTGTGCAAGATAAGTGACATATGCACTTTCACCACTTTTAATAGCATTATCAACATCACTATATTTATTATTATTGTAATCTCCTTCTACTAAAACTATCTCAGGATTTATAAAATGAAATTTTTCTTTAATATCTTCAAACATAGGATTTTTTTCATCATTTGAATGTTCACTACCATAAAATAATAAGTGTTTATCCCCGTCTTTCAAATCTAGTATTTTAATTTTTTCACTTTTGTTATTAAATACCTGACAACCTGTTATATTTATTACTACTAGTAATACTATAACTATATAATTCAAATTTGATTTCATTATATTCACTCTCTTTATAATAATTATTCTTTTATTTAATAATTATATTTTTACTGCAAAATCAAACTTTTAAACATAATTATTCTATAATCACCTCTTTTTACCTCCTAATTTTTATTATTCTTACAATTACTTAATAACTTAAGTGCTTTATTTAAATAACCTGTCCCAAATACTTTTCTAAAAAAGCCTGCTATCGATAATGGTATTCCAATAATCGCATATAACCCAAGAGGAAGTTATGCACCACCCGAAGGGTTAGATGAAGATTTTAATCCTATATGTTCCGCAGGTTATAAACTAGTATACTGGGGAAAGGATGGGGAT
>VEND01000039.1 GCA_009711765.1 Bacillota bacterium
CTTAAACTTAACTTTCATAAGTATACTTTTTAAATCCTTCCCTTAATTCATTAGATACTTTTAATAATTTAGGTCTTACAACTTTTAGCCAATCAGGCTTTTGTTTAAAATCACTATCTTTTAATGACCTTAAAAGTCTTGTAAACCTATATAATTTTTCAAATCTATCAAACAAATCTATTCTATCTAAAAGTTTTTTATCAATTTTTTTGTATTTTTCATATCCTTTTATAAACGATTTAAAGGCTAACTTAGATTTTTTTTCATTCATGGATTCTAAATCCCTTAAACCACAAACTATATCCATAACATACCAATGATACATTGAATCATCAAAATCAATAACATTAAATTCATTTTTCTTTTCATCCCAAAATACATTATCTAACTCAAAATCATAATGTATTAAACCATAATTACTATCATCTATTTGTAAAGTGGAAAAATACTTTCTTAAATTTTCTAATTCTTTTTTTGCATCATCTTCATTTAAAGCTTCAGATAATATTTCTTCTATAAAACAAAAGGTGTCTTTATAGCTTTTTCTTAAATTTTTAATTAGAGTATAACCCATAGAAAGATAATGTAATTTACCAAGACTTTCTCCCCATTTTTCAAATTGTTTTTCTGTCATTTCATTAATATCTAAAGTTTTTCCCTTTACTTCATTAAAAACAACAGCATAGAAAATTCCTTCTTTAGTTTCTATAGTTTCGACATAATTACCCGATTTAGATTTTACTAGATAGCATGAATTATAATTATTATCCCTTAGATATAATAAATACTCTCTTTCTGCATAAATTTGTTCTAAACTTTTATCCTCTTTATTAGTTAATCTTAAAAAATAACGAGCATTATTATATTTAAAATCATATATAAAATTAGAACTTCCTCTAAAAAATCTTAAAGTATTTTTATCATATTCCCAATTATTTAAAGCTTTACATGCGAAAGGATCTGTATCTAATATTAATTTTTTTAATTTCATCATATTTAAGTTCCCCCTATTATTTATTTAACATTTTTCTTTTAAGCATTCTTTTATTGTTTATTTTAAATTCTCTTTTTTCTTTACTTACCTTTTTTATCTCTCTTAGCTGCTTTTTATAACTTTCAAACCTTTTTTTGGTTATAAACCCTTCTTTAATAGCCTGTTTAACTGCACATCCAGGTTCTGTATTATGTCTACAATCATTAAATTTACAACTATTTGATAGATCTATAATATCTTGAAAGCTTTCTTTTAAAGCCTCCTTATCTCCCCAAAGTTGGAGTTCTTTCAATCCAGGGGTATCTATTATCATAGACCCTGAACTATGAAATAACATTTCAGTACTAGTTGTTGTATGTCTACCTTTGCCACTAGCTTTACTTATTGTTTTTGTCCTTTGTTTATTTTCACCTAATAAATAATTAGTTATCGTTGATTTTCCAACCCCAGATGAGCCAATAAATACTAATGTTTTTCCAGGTATTAAATATTTATTAAAAATATCCATATTCTTAGTTTTTATTACACTTATAGGGTGTATTTCTAAACCCATAGCTATATTTTCTAATTGATTAATATATTCTTCTACATTATCACATAGATCCATTTTATTTAATATGATAACAGGATTAGCTCCACTGTTATAAACTAATGTTATATATCTTTCAATTCTCTGAATATTAAAATTTCTATCAAGACTAGTTACTATAAAAGCAGTATCAATATTAGAAGCTATTACTTGTTCCTCTGGTGATCCTCCTACAATTTCTCCATTTTTTATCTTTCTTCCGCCTGAAATTGGTAATCTTCTAACAAAGGAAGTCTTTCTTTCTAAAACACCATGTATAATTCCTTTACTCTCTTTTTTTATTACTTTAGTAGCTACCCAGTCCCCTACTGAGGGAAAGTCTTTCTTTAAAGTTGCCTTATAGCGAAACTTTCCTGCAAGTTGTGCTTTAATATATTCTCCATTATTATAAAGGATATATCTATTTTTATGCTTACCTATAACACGGTCAGGTATAAACCCTTTCTCTTTGTAATACTCGAAATCACTTTCAAAAAATTTATTCCATCCTAATTTATTTAAATTCATCTATTATCACCCTTTTAATTTTTTATAAAACAAAAACACCACAAAGCCCTTAGCCTGTGGTGTTAAATTCCAAATGTATATTTCTAGTTATATTTCTTTTTAGACATAAAAATACCACAGATTTTCACAACCTGTGGTAAATAATTCTTATCTTTTAAAAAATCAAAAAATGTATTACGATAGGTTGTGAACTAATAAACTTTCTTTACTTTTCATAAAATACTTATTTAACATAGTATTTAATAAGTACATAGTCCACACCCCCCTTAAATTACATATATTTTATACCAACTTTATTGTACCATATAATAGTTTTTTTTACAAATTTTTATTTAATTTGTAACTACAATTCGTAATATGAAAAAAATCATTATTTTCTGTTATACTAAGGCTAAAGTTGGTTCAAGGAGCTTTTTAACTTCTTCACTACAACTTGCATACAACTTCATAAATTCAAGGAAAGTAAATAT